>JAYVLC010000091.1:0-6453 GCA_043759675.1 Sphingosinicellaceae bacterium | reverse complement strand
AAGATGATCCCGGCTCTTGTCGCGCGTCCGATGGCATTGCGCAGGGTCAAATTGGCCGGTGAGCCGCCGAGCGACATATTGATGATGCGCGCACCGTTCAAAACGGCATGGTCGACCGCCCGAGCCAAAACGCTGTCGGCATGCGTGCACCCATCAGTGCCGCTGCAACTGCCGATCGTGTCTGTCCGCAGCGCAAGCAGGGTCGCCCCGAACGCAACGCCGTGAAAATTGACGTCGTTTCTGGCGGCCAGCGCGACAGCGGCGACGCTGGTGCCATGACCGGATTGGTCATCAATCGTGCGACCGGCGACCAGATCGATACTGGCGGAGGATATCCGTCCGGCAAATTCGGCACTATCGACGTCGACGCCACTGTCGGTAATCCCGATTGTAATACCGGCGCCGGTCGCCCCCCGCTGGTACGCCGCGACGGCTTGCATCTGTATCGCGCCGGTTGAGCGCGAATCTTCCAGAGTATTGAATGTTGGCGTTGGAGTTGGCGTCGGTGTTGGTGTTGGAGTCGGAGTTGGCGCGACGACCGCCGCCGCGGCAGGTATCGACGCCACAGAACCGCCGCCGCCGCACGCACCCAGCATCAGCGATGCCAGTCCGGCACCGAGGCTGGAAAACCCGGTTCTGCGCCTCAGCCGCTGTGCCGTCACATCGTCACCCTCTGCACCTGACAGTCCAACCTACACTCCCAACCTACACACCACGCGTTGACGCCAAATGAACTCCCGCGATACGGGCAGGAGTATGACCCCTGATCTCACCTGCATCCGCACCTGGATTTTCGACCTCGACAATACGCTCTATCACCCGCGCATCGACCTGTTCGCCCAGATCGACCAGCGCATGGGCGACTATATCGCGCGATTGCTCGGAGTCGATGCGGTCGAGGCGCGGCGGGTGCAGAAGGATTTCTTCCATAACCACGGCACGACGCTGAGCGGCCTGATGAAACATCATGATATCGATCCGCACGAGTTCCTTGATTTCGTCCATGACGTTGATCTGTCGCACATCGTCCACGACGCCCGCGTGATTGGCGGTATCGCGCGGTTGCCGGGGCGCAAGCTGGTGTTCACCAATGGTGATCTTGCCTATGCCGGCCGCGTGCTCGCTGCGCTCGGCCTTGCTGGCGCGTTTGAGGCGATTCACGACATCCATGCCACCAACTACGTGCCAAAGCCCGAGGTGGACGCCTATTTGGGATTATGCGGTGCCTATCAGATTGATCCGACCACCGCGTTGTTTGTCGAAGACATGGCGCGGAACCTGAAGCCTGCCAAAGACCTTGGCATGACGACGGTCTGGGTTAACAATGGGTCGGAACGCGGAAGCCACGAGGCATCGCCGGACTATATCGACATTGAGATCGCCGATGTCGGCGAGTGGCTGGACACGCTGGAACAAAGGATTGCCGCATGAGCCTTGAGACCGTCATAAATGCCGGCTGGGACGCGCGTGAGGGCGTGTCGGCGTCAACCAAGGGCGAGTTGCGCGAGGCGGTTGAGGCCGCGATTGCGGGCCTTGACGATGGCAGTCTGCGCGTCGCCGAGAAAGTCGACGGTGTTTGGCGCGTCAATCAGTGGCTCAAAAAGGCGGTGCTGCTATCGTTCCGGCTGAATGACATGGCGTCGATCCCCGGCGGTCCGGGCGCAGCTGCATGGTGGGACAAGGTCCCCTCGAAATTCGACGGCTGGGGCGAGAACCGGTTTCGGGCAGCCGGGTTCCGGGCAGTTCCCGGCGCCATCGTGCGGCGCGGGGCGTTTATTGCTCCGGGCGCCGTCCTGATGCCGAGTTTCGTCAACCTTGGCGCACGGGTTGGCGAGAATACGATGATCGATACCTGGGCAACTGTTGGCTCGTGCGCGCAGATCGGGGCCAATGTCCATATCTCCGGCGGCACCGGTATCGGTGGGGTGCTGGAGCCGTTGCAGGCAGGCCCGGTAATCATCGAGGACAATGCCTTTATCGGCGCACGGTCGGAAGTGGCCGAGGGCGTGATCGTCGAAACCGGTGCGGTGATCTCGATGGGCGTCTTCATTGGCGCGTCGACCAAAATCATTGACCGGGCATCCGGCGAGACATTCATGGGCCGCGTCCCGGCTTATTCGGTCGTGGTCCCGGGCAGCCTCCCCGGCAAGCCGCTTCCCGATGGCTCACCGGGGCCAAGCCTGTACTGCGCGGTGATCGTCAAGACCGTCGATGCGCAAACCCGCAGTAAAACCGGGATCAACGAATTGCTGCGCGACTGATGGCCACCGCGAAACCGCGCCCGGTGTACACCCTGCTTTATGTGCAGGTGCTGGCTGCGATTGGGCTCGGCATTGCGCTGGGTGCCTTTGCTCCGGATGTCGCTGCCGGCCTGAAGCCGCTTGGTGACGCCTTCGTCAAATTGGTGAAAATGATTATCGCGCCGGTGATTTTTTGCACCGTGGTCGCCGGCGTTGGCAGCATCGGCGATATCGGGCGGCTGGGCCGGGTCGGGGCGAAGGCGCTCGGCTATTTTCTCGTCGTCTCGACTGCGGCGCTCGGTGTTGGGTTGGTCGTCGGAAATTTGGTCCAGCCCGGCGCCGGCCTTCACATCAGCGCTGCAAGTCTCGATGCGACCGCCATTGCTGATTATGCGACCAAGGCAGACTCAACGAGCGTCTCCGGCTTCCTGATGGATATCATCCCCGACACCTTTGTTTCGGCCTTTACGTCGGGGTCAATCCTGCAGGCGTTGCTTGTGTCGCTGCTGGTCGGCAGTGCGCTGGCGATGATGGGCGAGGCGGGCAAGCCGATATCGGAGGCGATCCGCCGCGCTTCGACCGTGATATTCGGCGTTGTGCATATCCTGATGAAGGCGGCACCAATCGGGGCGTTCGGCGCAATGGCGTTCACGATCGGAAAATATGGGGTCGGTGCCGTCGCCAATCTCGCGGCGCTGGTCGCAACATTCTATGGGACAGCCCTGTTGTTCGTGATTGTCGTGCTTGGCGGGATCGCGCGAGCCAACGGATTTTCGATCTTTTCATTGATCCGGTATCTGAAGGCGGAACTGCTTTTGATTCTGGGCACAAGCAGTTCGGAATCCGCACTCCCGCTGCTAATCGAAAAACTCGAACGCGCAGGGGCCTCGCGGCCGGTGGTCGGCATCGTGGTGCCGACAGGCTATTCGTTCAATCTGGATGGCACCAACATCTACATGACACTGGCGGCACTGTTCATTGCGCAGGCGACCGATACGCCGCTCAGCCTGGGTCAGCAATTGCTGCTGCTTGGCGTTGCGATGGTAAGCTCCAAGGGCGCAGCAGGAGTCACCGGCTCAGGCTTCGTCACGCTGGCAGCCACGCTCTCGGTGGTGCCGTCGCTACCTGTGGCCGGCCTGGCACTCATTCTCGGCGTTGACCGGTTCATGTCCGAATGCCGGGCGTTGACCAACTTCATCGGCAACGCGGTGGCGGCGCTTGTGGTTGCCAGATGGGAGGGTGAACTTGACGGGGCGCGGCTGGCAAACGCTCTCCGTGGCGGCGATCCGGGCGTTGCCGAGGCCGGGGCATTGCAGGACAGGATCGACTGATTAATCCGCGCTGGTCGACCCTTTGGGGAATCGCTGGGGAAACCGGCTATGTCACGATAACGAATCCGGGCCTTTTCTTTCGCTCCCGCTTCGCTACAGTCCGCGCCAGCCACTAACGGCAGACCTGTTTCAGGGGAGGGATTTCTTATGGCGACGACTGCCAAGCCGAACGCACTTCAAAAGCCACTTACGCCGTCGCCGCAGCTTGCTGCGGTCGTTGGCAGCGCCATGATCTCTCGGGGTCAGGTCGTCAGCAAGATGTGGGAATATATCAAGAAGCACAATCTGCAGAACCCGGCAAACAAGCGCGAGATTCTGGCCGATGCCAAGCTCGAGCCGATCTTCGGCGCGAAGAAGGTCACGATGTTCGAGATGAACAAGCATCTCGCCAAGCACCTGAAATAGGCTGATTTACGCCGCGGTGAGCTTTAGGCCGCCGCGGCGACTGCCTCCAGAAGTGCCGCGCCATAGGCTTCGAGTTTGCGCGCGCCGACGCCGCTGATTTCGGCGAGCGCGTTGAGTGTCAGCGGTCGTGCCGCTGCCATTTCGCGCAATGTTGTGTCGTGGAAGATCACATAGGGTGGTACGCCTGCGTCTGTCGCCAGCTTCCGTCTCACGGTGCGTAAGGCCTCAAACAGCGGATCGTCGATGGCCGACACCGCCCGGTCCCCGGCGCGGTCCCGTCGCCGCCGGACCTTTTCGGGCATGACTCGGAGCGTTACTGCGGTTTCGCCTTTCAGGATCGCCCGCGCGGCTGGCCCCAAACTCATACCGCCATGCTCGGCATCGAGGCGCAGCGCGTCGCTAGCCACCAACTGCCGGGATAGCGCCCGCCACGCATCGGCCTCCATGTCCCGGCCAATCCCGAACACCGACAGGCTATCATGCCCCAATCGGGCAATACGTTCGTCCTTGCCGCCCCGCAGCACCTCAACCACATAACCAAGCCCGAACCGTTGCCCAGTTCGATATACTGATGATAGCAGTTTCTGCGCCGCTTCGCTTGCATCGCGGGTTGTGGGCGGGGTCAGGCAATTGTCGCAATTACCGCACGGCGGAGGGGTTAGTTCACCGAAATAGCTGAGCAGCGGCCCGCGCCGGCAGCTGCTGACCTCGCAAAAGCCAATCAGCGCATTCAGCCGCTGATGTTCAAGTCGCTTGCGTTCAGCTGGCGCATTTCCAGCCTCTATGAACTGTCTGGCCCGGGCAATATCGTCGGCACCATAGAGCAGATGCGCGACCGCTGGCTCGCCATCGCGCCCGGCGCGACCTGTCTCCTGATAATATTGCTCGATGCTGTCGGGCAGACCAAGGTGGGCGACGAAGCGCACATCCGGCTTGTCGATACCCATGCCGAAGGCGATCGTCGCGACCATGACCATATCCTCGGATCGCACGAACGCCGCCTGATTGGCACTGCGCACGCCGGCATCCATACCGGCGTGATAGGGCAGGGCATTGAACCCCAGCTCCCTCGCCCACGCGGCGGTCTTCTCGACCCGGTCGCGGGTCCGGGCGTAAATGATCCCCGGTCGGCCGACCTGACTGTCGAGGAACGCCTTCAGCTGTCGCTTCGCCTCGGTCCGGGGCGTGACTTCATAGCGAATGTTGGGCCGGTCGAACCCGGCAACCGTCATCCGGTCCTGCGCGATGCCGAGCTGGTCAAGGATGTCGGCGCGCGTCATTTCATCGGCGGTCGCAGTCAGGCCAAGCCGTGGGACACCAGGGAAGCGGTCGCACAGCGCACGCAGCTTGCGGTAGTCGGGGCGGAAATCATGCCCCCACTGGCTGACGCAATGCGCCTCGTCGATGGCAATCAGCGACAATCTGGCGGCAGCCAGCCGATCCTGAAACCACGGCATGGTGGCGCGTTCCGGCGCGATATAGAGCAGATCGAGCTCACCCGCCGCGAGCGCCGCCAGCGTTGTGTCCTGGGTGCGCGGATCTTCCGCACTGGTGATCGCCGCCGCTTTGACACCATTCTCCCGCAGCGCCCGCACCTGATCGTGCATCAGCGCAATCAGCGGCGAGATGACAAGGCCGGTCCCGTCGCGCACGAGGGCCGGAACCTGGTAGCACAGTGACTTGCCAGCGCCGGTCGGCATGATCGCCAACGCATCGAGGCCGTTGCACACGTCGCGGACGATATCGCCCTGCACCCCGCGAAAGCTGGAATAGCCAAAAACATCATGGAGGATTTCGAGCGGATCACGCATCGGCGCACAGATAGCGGGGTGCGGCACCTTCTGCTATGGCGCGCCGATGCGTTTTCTACGTTTGTTTTTGCTGCTGTCGCTTGTGGGCGCTGCGCCGGCGGCGATCACCGCCGGGCCGGGCCTGAGACCTGTCGAGGTTAGAGCTGTCGCGGTGCCGCTCGATGCGTCGGATGGCGCGCGCGACCGGGTTGGACGGCTGCGCTATCTCGGCGGATTGCACCTTGTCTCGCAAGACCCGCGCTTTGGTGGTCTGTCCGGGTTGCGGTGGACCGAGGGGGGACTTCTTGCGGTCACTGACGGTGGCAATTGGGTCGCATTTGATGTGTCCGAAACCGATGGTCGGCTCGTCGCTCTGGGTGCAGCGCGGATCGGGCTGATTCGTGGCCCTCAGCGTGCGCCGCTGAAGGGCAAGGCGCATTCTGATGCCGAAGCGCTTGATGTGGATGATACTGGCCTTGCGGTCGCGTTTGAGCGGGATCACCGCATCTGGCACTACCGGAACCCCAATGACGCGGCCTGGCCTGAACCATTTCCCGACGAGGCGTGGTTGACGGCGCTACCGGCAAATTCAGGCCTTCAGGCCGTCGCGCGCTGGGGACGGGAATGGCAGCTCTATGTCGCGGCGGCCCGGCGTCCCGGCGGCGAAGCCGACGGGGTCCTTGCGGC
>JAYVLC010000090.1:0-5861 GCA_043759675.1 Sphingosinicellaceae bacterium | reverse complement strand
GCTTCCAGCGCATCAAGCAGGGCCAGCACCGGATCGACGCGCTCCCGCTCGCCCAGGCGCACAAACACCCAGGCGCCCTCCTTGTGGCGAACGACCAGTCCGGCATCGGCCAGAATCTTCACATGTCTGGATACCCGCGGCTGACTCTGACCAAGGACCAGCGCCAATTCCCCGACGGCAAGTTCCATGCCCCGCACAAGCGCGACGATCCGTAACCGGCTAGGGTCGGCAAGCGCGCGCAGGACTGAAAGGGCGATCTGCATGATTATATGATATAAACATATCTTTATATGCCGTCAACGACGGGCCTTGTCGCTCCGGCGCCGATGTGGCAACGAACCGCTATTCCGCAGGAGTGTTTGATGTACCTGTCTTTCCGCGCGCGTTCCTTTGGGCTGCTGATCGGTCTTGCAACGCTCTCCGCCTGCGCGACCACGCCGGGCAGCAATGCCCAGGCGCTCAGCGACCCCTGGGAGAAGACCAACCGCTCAATCTACAGCTTCAATCGCGGCCTCGACAAGGCGCTCGTGCTGCCGGCAACCCGAGTCTATCGCGCGGCGGTGCCGGTTGCAGCCCAGCGCGGGATCGGCAGCGCGTTCCTCAACGCCCATGAACCATATTCCTTCGTCAACGCGCTGCTACAGGGAAAGATCGCACAGGCGTTTCGCACCGTTGACCGCTTCGCGATCAACTCAATTCTGGGTGTCGGCGGGCTTGCGGATCACGCAACCGATCTGGGCCGACCAGCCGAAGTTGAGGATATTGGCCAGACGCTGGCCGTCTGGGGAGTCGGGTCGGGGCCCTATATCATGCTGCCATTCTACGGCCCTTCGACGGTGCGCGATGGCTCGGCCTTTCTTGCAGAACGATTTGTTGAACCCTATCGGGTTGCAGTTGGCCGGGCGAACCTGTCCACTGGCGAGTTTGTTGGCCTGACCGGTGCCGAGGTCCTCGATGCCCGCTCGTTCCTGATCGACACCACCGACGGCCTGCTCAATGGCAGTGCCGACGAATATGCGACGGTGCGGTCGGCCTACCTGCAATTCCGGGAGAGCTTGATCTACGATGGCAGCCCGCCCGAAGAAGAATTTGTGCCGTTGCCCGACGCTGCTCCACAAGGCGAAGGCGGACATCAGTGACAAGACCGCAAATCGCAGCCGCACTGGCCCTGGTCACCCTCAGTCTCGCGGCGTGCAGCAAGAAGACCGATGATGCGGTCGCCCTGGCCGAAAGCGCCGCAGAAGCCAGCGCCGGGGCCGCCACAGTTGAGGCAGCGAACGACACTGCAGCGGCGGCCGGTGAAGCCGCCGCTCCAACCGACGCGCAATAGCCTTCAGCTTCAGGTGCCGATTTTGTCCTGGGTCTGGGTGTCAAAGTCACTCGCTTCGTGGCGCTCGCGCAACTGGCTTGCGGGATCACCGAACACCCGGTTGACCATCCGCCCACGCTTCACGGCCGGCCGCGCCCCAACGGTATCCGCCCAGCGGTTGAGATGTGTATAGTCCTGCACCTGCAGAAACTCGCCGCCGTCGTACAGCAGACCTTTTGCCATCGCGCCATACCAGGGCCAGACCGCCATGTCGGCGACGGTATAGTCATCGCCAGCAAGATACCGGCTCCCGGCCAACCGGCGGTCGAGCACGTCGAGCTGCCGCTTCACTTCCATGGCAAACCGGTCGATCGCATATTCAATCTTCACCGGCGCATAAGCATAGAAATGGCCAAAGCCGCCGCCGAGGTAGGGTGCGCTGCCCATTTGCCAGAACAGCCACGACAGGCATTCCGCGCGCGCAGCGCCTTCACGCGGCAGGAACGCGTCAAACTTCTCGGCCAGGTACATCAGGATCGCACCGGACTCGAAAACGCGGACCGGCGTCCCACCGCTGTGATCGACCAATGCCGGGATTTTCGAGTTCGGGTTGGCGTCAACAAAACCGCTGGAGAATTGATCCCCCTCGGTGATCCGGACCAGCCAGGCATCATATTCGGCCCCGGCATGACCTGCTGCCAGCAGTTCCTCGAGCAGCACAGTCACCTTCACCCCATTGGGTGTGCCAAGCGAATATAATTGCAACGGATGCCGACCAACCGGAAGGTCCTTGTCATGCGTCGCGCCAGCGATCGGGCGGTTGATGTTGGCGAAGCGGCCGCCGTTGTCCTTGTTCCACGTCCAGACCTTGGGCGGGATATACTCTTCGGCCATCGTCGCACTCCAATCCGTGATTGAGCCCGAGATGCGCCGCGCCGTTGCTTTCAGCAAGGGCGCAGTTGCGGCGGGCAGCCGACCGCGGCCTCGAACTGGACAAACCGACAGGTTCTGAAGCCACACTGCGCCACTTTCATTGCTGCGCCCCCCCTGCTAGCCATGCGTAACAAACCGGATCAACCGGCATCATGGCACTCGAGGAGAGTTTATGGCGAATGATGCGACCGGCAAGCCGATCCGGATCGGTGGCCCATATGCTTGGTACGTGCTGGTCGTCCTGGTCATCGTCTACATGCTAAACTTCATCGACCGCTCGATCATTTCGACGCTCGCCCCCTATTTGAAGGAAGATCTTGGTCTCACCGATGCGCAGCTTGGCCTGCTGTTCGGGACCGCTTTTGCGCTGTTCTACGCCCTGCTCGGGGTTCCGCTGGCGCGGCTGGCAGATTCATGGATCCGGACCCGGACGATCGCGCTTGGGCTGGCGCTCTGGTCGGGCATGACCGCCCTGTCGGGATTTTCCGGGAACTTCACCCAGCTTGGCCTTGCGCGTGTCGGCGTCGGTGTCGGCGAGGCAAGCGCAAGCCCTGCCGCCTATTCGCTCCTGTCCGATTGGTTCCCGCGCGAAAAGCGCGCCACGGTTCTGGCGATCTACTCGAGCGGTATCTACATCGGATCGGGCCTCTCGCTGGTCCTCGGTGCGCTGATCGTCGGGGCCTGGCAGTCCGCTTATCCGGGTGTCGCACCCTTCGGCCTCAAGGCCTGGCAGGTTGCCTTCATTGCGGTTGGCCTTCCCGGACTGTTCCTTGCCGCCTTGGTGGCGACGATGCGCGAGCCGCCGCGCGGCATCGCCGATGGCATCGTCCAGCCGGCTGATCCGGCGCCCTTTTCGAAATTCTGGCTCGAACTGACAGCGGTCGTCCCACCGCTGACCCTGCTTCACCTCTACCGCCTCAAGGCACCGCCGGCTGAATGGCGCAAGAACATCGGCGTCGCCGTTGCGCTGGTCGGGATCGCCATCGTCGCGATGTCGTTCACCGACGGACTGCTAACCCCGGACAAGCGTAAACCGTTGGGAGAGCTGGCCGGACTCGCGGTCACTACGAACACGATTCAGTGGTTGGCCATGGCGCTGGCGATGTACGGCGTGTTCAGCTGGTCGCAATCCCTGCGACTGCGCGATGCCCCGGCCCATCAGCTGATTTGGGGGACCCCGGCATTCGTTTACACGACGATCGCAGGGGGCTTGATCTCCTATGCCAGCTATGGAACGGGCGCGTTTATCTTCGTCTACGCAACCCGCATCCTGCACGCCGATGGCCTGTCAATCGGCCTGATCCTGGGGTCCGTGGGCGCGGGCGGCGGCTGGATTGGTGCCATTCTCGGCGGCGTGCTGGGGGACAAGTACCGCAGACTGCACCCTTCCGGCCGACTTATGGTCGCCCTGATCGCGGTTGCCGTATCAATGCCCGTCGGCATCCTGACCTTCACCGCCGACAATCTTACAGCGATGCTGCTGCTCTACGCATTCATCGTGACCGTGCCGACGATGTGGCTCGGGCCTTGCGCAACAACGTGCCAGGACCTTGTGCTTCCCCGGATGCGCGGCGCGGCGACGGCGGCCTTCTTCCTCGGTACCAACCTGATCGGCCTTGCGATGGGGCCGTACATGGTTGGTCTGGTCAGCGACACGACCGACAATCTGCGGATCGGCATATTGTCTGTCTATGCCGGTGCCCCGATCGTGTGGTTCTGCCTGTACCGCGCCATCAAACTTCTGCCTGCCTCCGAAGCCTCTGTCATTGAACGCGCCCGCGCCGCTGGCGAACCCATCTGAAGGACCAAGCCATGAAAATCGAAGACCTGTTTTCTGTCCGTGGTAAAACTGCGCTCATCACCGGCGGCTCGCGCGGCATCGGCGAGATGATCGCGCGCGGCTATGTCGCCAACGGCGTCAAAGTCTATATCAGCGCCCGCAATGGCGTCGCCTGCCACGCACTGGCCGACGAGCTGTCCGAAAATGGTGAATGCATCGCCCTGCCCGCCGACCTGTCCAGAATGGAGGAGGTCGCGAGGCTTGGTGATGAGCTGGAGGCGCGCGAGTCCAAGCTGCACATCCTCGTTAACAATGCCGGTGCCAGCTGGGGCGCACCCTTTGACAGTTTCCCGGAACAGGGTTGGGACAAGGTCATCGATCTTAACCTCAAATCCCCGTTCTTCCTGACCCAGCGGCTCGGCAAACTGCTTGAAGCCGCCGGAACCCGCGACGATTTCGCGCGGGTCATCAACATCGGCTCGATCGACGGCATCCACGTCGCGCCCTATGAAAGTTACAGCTATTCGGCCTCGAAGGCGGGCATCAACCACATGACCCGGATGATGGCGAAATTCCTTGCCGCCAAGAACATCGCGGTCAACGGCATCGCTCCGGGCTATTTCCCGTCAAAAATGACCGCCGGGCTCGACGCCGAGGCAACCGCGAACGCCATCAAACATACGCCAATGCAGCGCCGTGGCGAGCCTTCGGATATGGCAGGCATCGCCATCTATCTGGCGTCGAAAGCCAGCGGATATGTCTGCGGCTCGGTCATTCCGGTCGACGGAGGCTATGCAACCACCTCCTGACGGGTGGAGTCGAACCTGACACTTCCTGCCGCTTTTGTGTGTCACTCAGATAATCTAGGGTCGGCGCAATCTTGGGAGGATTGAACCATGGCGACTGCTTTCAAACTCGATACGCTGCCGCAGACAGGAATCGATATCGCGGAGTCGAGCTGGTGGGTAGACAACAGCTTTGCGCAGGTGTTCGAGCGTCTGCGCGCTGAGGACCCGGTCCATCTCACGACGGACAGCGCGTTCGGCACCTACTGGTCGGTGACCCGGCATGAGGACATCGTCCATGTCGAGTCGCTGCCTGACCTCTACTCCTCCTCTTGGGAATATGGCGGCATCACCGTGATTGGCGACGGGCCGGAGGCGCTGCCGTTCGACCGGTCGCCGCTGCCGATGTTCATCGCGATGGATCGGCCGCAGCACACCGGCCAGCGCCGGACCGTCTCGCCCGCCTTCACGCCCTCGGAAATGACCCGGCTCGAGGTCACCGTGCGCCAGCGGACCAAGGAGGTGCTCGATTCGCTTCCCATCGACGAACCCTTCGACTGGGTCGACAAGGTGTCGATCGAACTGACCACGGACATGCTCGCGATCCTGTTTGACTTCCCGTGGGAGGACCGCCGGTTGCTGACGCATTGGTCCGACTGGGCGGGTGACTTCGAAAGCTTCCGCGACGAGGCACGCGGCAACGAGCGCTGGAAGGTGCTCTGGGAGTGCGCGACCTATTTCACCCGGCTGTGGCAGGAGCGCGCCGCAAAGGGCGAGGCACCCGACCTGATCTCGCGCATGATCCACTCCGACGCGACCAAGAACATGACGCCCGAGGAATATCTCGGTAACCTCATCTTGCTGATCGTTGGTGGCAACGACACCACGCGCAACTCAATGTCTGGGCTGGCGATGGTCGCGACTGACTATCCGGCGGAGTGGGAAAAGATTGCTGCCAATCCGTCGATCATCCCCAATGCCGCGCAAGAATTGATCCGCTGGCAGACGCCGCTCGCCCACATGCGGCGGACGACGACCGACGAGGTCGTGCTGG
>JAYVLC010000089.1:0-2112 GCA_043759675.1 Sphingosinicellaceae bacterium | reverse complement strand
TGTCATGTCCGAAGCCTCATTCTTGGCATAAACCAGCATCAAAACCGCCGGATAACCCGGCGAATGAAACCAATAGATGATCCGCCCGCCGCCACGCTTGCCGCGACCGCGCAACGCAATCCGGAGCTTACGAAGCCCGCCAGTCCCCGGCACGACCACACCACCGTCCGGATCGGCAGCAATTGTATCGACGACCTCATTGCGCTGATCTTCAGTCAGCAAACGGCTGGCTCTCGCAACGTAAAGGACGGTTTCGACAACGGACACGAGAGCTGACATCTCCGTTTTACCTACGCCATTGACGCAGTTTCTGTCAAGCGTTCGGAGTCGGTGTTTCGTTGCGCCACCCACCCAAACCCTCCCCCATGCAGGCGGGCTTCAGATTGGGCGCGCCCTAATCCACATCCTCGACATCAACCGTTTCCCCCGTCACGCGCTGGCTGAGGGCTGCCGCCATGAACGGGTCGAGTGCGCCGTCGAGCACATCGCCCGGCGCGGTGGAGGTGACGCCGGTGCGCAGATCCTTCACCAGCTGATAGGGTTGCAGGACGTAGCTGCGGATTTGGTGGCCCCAGCCGATGTCGCTTTTGGTGGCGTTTTCGGCGTTGGCGACCGCCTCGCGTTCGGACAATTCGCGCTCATACAGCCGGGCTTTCAGCTGGCTCATCGCCTCGGCGCGGTTTTTGTGCTGGCTGCGCTGGTTCTGGCAGGAGACGACGATGCCGGTCGGCGTGTGGGTGATGCGCACCGCGCTGTCGGTGGTGTTGATATGCTGCCCGCCCGCGCCGGAGGCCCGGTAGGTGTCGATGCGCAAATCCTTGTCCTCGATGACGATGTCGATTGAATCGTCGATGACCGGATAGACCCAGACGCTGGCAAAGCTGGTGTGGCGACGCGCAGCGCTGTCATAGGGGCTGATCCGCACCAGCCGGTGGACGCCGCTCTCGGTCTTGGCCCAGCCAAAGGCGTTTTCGCCCTTGAACAGCATCGTCGCCGACTTGATGCCAGCCTGTTCCCCGGCGTGATAGTCGATCATCTCCACCTTGAAGCCGCGCCGCTCGGCCCAGCGGGCATACATGCGTTGCAGCATCTGGGCCCAGTCCTGGCTCTCGGTGCCGCCTGCGCCGGAATTGATCTCGACATAGGTGTCATTGGCGTCGGCCTCGCCCGCCAGCAGCGCCTTGACCTTGTCGCTATCGGCGCGGGCGGCAAGTTCGGCCAGCGCGGCGACAACATCATCGACCATACCGGCGTCGCCTTCCGATTCGGCAATTTCGATGAGGCCGACATTGTCCTCAAGCTCGGTTTCGATCTTGCGCGTGGCAGCGATGGCCTCGTCAAGGCGGCGGCGTTCGCGCATCACCTCCTGCGCGGCGCGGGGGTCATTCCACAGCGTCGGGTCCTCGACCCGCGCGTTTAGTTGATCGAGACGGCGAAGGGCACGATCCCAGTCAAAGAAACCTCCTCAGCAGGTCGAGCGCCTGCTGAATGCGGGTGATATGATTTTGCGCGTCAGGGCGCATATATGCTCTTTCCATCCTATGGTCGGCATTCCCGCGAAGGCGGGAACCCACTCCTCAGCGCGTTCGACAAGATCAAGGTGCGCCGCACCGTGGGTTCCCGCCTTCGCGGGAATGACGGCGCTTTTACATATTTCAGCCCCGTCTAGTAAATTCCGCCGCTGTTGCGCAAGAAATCGCTGTCGCTTTTGACTGCGCCCTTGGTTTCGAACCCGGTCTCGGCGCGGGCGCTGCGGCGCGGTTCGCTGGCAGGTTTGAACGCTTCCCAGATCACGGCGGGACGATATTCATAAGGGTCGGTCGGAAACGCGTCGAACACCGGCTTGCCGCTGCGGCGATCAATGCGGACCATGCGGATTCCCGGCGGGATGCGGAACGGCAGTTTGGGCGCATCGGTGAGCGTCGCCAGCGCGAACTGTTTGAACACCGGCGCGGCAATCCGGCCACCCTGCGCCCAGCCGCCCAGCGGGCTTGGCTGGTCATAGCCAAGGTAAATACCGGCCACGAGGTCAGGCGTCCCGCCGACGAACCAGACGTTGGTCGGGCCGTTGGTGGTACCGGTCTTGCCAAACAGCGGGCGATGGAGGTCCGC
>JAYVLC010000088.1:0-3075 GCA_043759675.1 Sphingosinicellaceae bacterium | reverse complement strand
TCGCCGAGCGCGCCCGTGCAACCGCCAGCGGCACCGGCCGCAAAGCGGCGGACACCTTTGAGGAGAACCCGCTCGCCGCTGCGGTGATCGGCGTTGTGGCGGGCGCGCTGATCGGCGCGTTGCTGCCGCGAAGCGACCGAGAAGACCAATGGCTGGGCGAAAGCCGCGACCGGCTGGCCGAGCGCGCCCGGGCCGCCGCAATGGCAGCCGTCGATGCCGGGAAACGCGAACTTGATGAACGCGGTCTCAATATCGACGCTGCCAAAGCCAAAATCGCCGATATTGGCAAGCAAGCCAGAACGGTCGCCAGAACTGCCGGACAGGCTGCTGCCGATCATCTGAAGTCAGGGCCGACGGCGGGAAGCGCCTGACCCCCGGGGGGTTCAGCAGACGTACAGCCGGCTGCTGCTAGCCGACCACGCGCGACGCCTGTATAACCAAGCCGTACAAAGTGGAGACTGTTTTGAAGCGATTGATTGTCCTGGCGCTTGCGACCACCCTGCCGGTGGGCGCTGTCCAAGCTGCCCCCGATGGCGCGACACTGTTCAAGACGCGCTGCGGCACCTGCCATTTTGCGCCGGACCTGATGCCACAACAGATGCGCATGGGCCCAAGCCTGCGCGGCGTCGTTGGGCGCAAGGCCGGTACTCTGGCAACTTTCCCACGCTATTCGAAGGCGATGAAGGCCTATGGCCAGACGTGGACCGTGCCGCGGCTCGATACCTATCTGACGAACCCGCAACAGACAGTGCCGGGAACAATCATGGGTTACGCAGGGCTAAAGGCCCCCGCTGACCGCGCCGCTCTGATCGCCTATCTCAACAAGCCCAGCTCGCGCTGATCCCGATTTTCCAGGAGTTGCAAATGCGTCTGTTCATTCCCGCATTGGTGGCGCTTGTGACCATCAGCCCTTTGCCCGCAGCTGCGGCAACGGCCCCGGCCCCCGCAGCAGCTTCGGCCCCGGAGATGCAGGCCGCAGGCCTGTTCGTCGATGAACTGTCCGCACAGGCCTTTGCGGTGCTGCGTGACAAGTCGCTGTCGAAGACGCTGGTGCGCGCCAAATTCCGCACGATCCTGAAATCCAGCTTTGATGTGAACACCATCGGGGCCAAGCTGATCCGCAGTCACCGCGCCTCGCTGACCCCGGCGCAGCTACAATCCTATCTCGCCGTGTTTCCGGACTTTGTCGTCGGCAGCTATGCAGACCGGCTCTATGATTATGCCAGCAGCGATCTGAAGATCGTCCGGACCCAACCGCGCGGCACGCGGGGCGATATCGATGTCTTTTCACGCATCAAGCTCCCCAACAACGCCACCCCATTCGAGGCGGTCTGGAGCGTGCGCCGGATGCCGAGCGGCAAGTTCAACATCCAGAATCTAACGGTTGCAGGTGTCAATCTGTCGCTGACCCAGGAAGCCGATTTCACGGCGTATATCCAGCGCAATGGGTTCGACGGCTTGTTGCAGTTCATGCGCGAAGCGGCTGCCAAATGACCTCGCGCCTCGATCTTGACGGCGCGGCCTTCGTCCACCCTTCCGCCCAGCTTTACGGCCATGTCACGATGCGGGAGGGCAGCTCGATCTGGTGCAATGCCGTGGTGCGGTCGGAAGCGGCACATGTCGAGATTGGCCGGTATACCAACGTCCAGGATTTCGTGATGATCCACACCGATCCCGGTCGTCCGGTCGTCGTCGGTGACTATTGCTCGATCACCCATCACGCGACACTGCACGGCTGTACCATTGGCAACAACGTCCTCGTCGGGATCAACGCCACGGTCTATGGCGGTGCGGTGATCGGCGACAATTCGATTGTCGGCCAGCATGCGTTCGTTCGTGACGGGATGATTGTCCCCGAAAATTCCATCGTTGTTGGGTCGCCTGCCAAGGTTATCCGGATGCAGAACAGCTGGATCGCCAACCGGATGAACGCGCATTTCTATCACCGCAATGCGCTGGCCTATGCGACCGGAGATCACCGTGCCTGGGACGGCCCGGAATTTGAGGCTTGGGTTGGCGAGACCATGGCCGGTTTGCAGGCCGAATTCGCCGCGCTATAGGCCGACCAATGTCGCAAAAAATGCACCTTGTGTTCGGCGGTCGGGTCAAGGATCCGCGCGGGCTGGAATTCGAAGATCTGGCGAAGATTGATTTGGTCGGAATCTTTGCGGATTATCTGAGCGCCGAAAAGGCGTGGCGCTCAAACGCGCAGCGCACCGTCGATGACGCGCAGATGAAATATGTCGTCGTCCACCTGCACCGGCTGATGGAGCCTGACGCGGCCTAAAGCCGGGCTGCAAGCTGGGTTGGCGCAGCCAGGCCGACATCGCGGACGAGGCACGCAGCGCCGGCCAGCCGCAACGCCTCGCAGAGGCGACCAGCACCCTGGCGATCAGCGAAATTGCCGATTGAAAGCCGGTGCAGCACGCCTTGCGCCGGGGTGAGCACCTGTGTGTTGACGGGCTCAAAGCGCTGGAGCTGGGCGGCAATCCTGCCGGATTTCAACCGGGTCCAGGCCATATCGCGCTGGGATTCCGTCGCATATGCACCGAGCTGCACCACCCAGCGGCCAACCAGCTCCGGCTCCCTCTCGCGCTCCGGTGTCCGCTCCGACACCGCGAACGGGGTTGCCGCCGAAGACAGCACCGGCTGATCGGGCTGGGACGCCATGACGGTCGCCACCGGTGCCTCGGCCACGGCTGCGCCCCCCGGGTCTGCCGGGATCACCCAGGCCAGCGCCGAAGGTCGCCCCAGATCACCGACCCGCGGAACAATTGCCAATATCGTCGCAGTCCGGGACGCCGCATCAGGGTTTGCCGCCAGGGCGGTCCATTGCCGGATTCGTTCGTCGACCGCTGGCGGGTCGAGATCCTGCGCTGCGACGACGCGGGCCCGGGCCCACTGGCCATCCAGCGCCAGCGCCAGCGCCAAATTCTGCCGGATGCGGGGCGTTGCGTCCGCCGACCGGGCCGCCGCGGTTAGCAAACTGATCCCCCGCGCAGTTTCGCCCGCCAAGGCATAGGCAAGCCCGGTATCGGGCACCATTGCCGCATCCGCTACCGCGTCGAGGTCCGC
>JAYVLC010000087.1:0-2386 GCA_043759675.1 Sphingosinicellaceae bacterium | reverse complement strand
GGCTTCGCTATCGGGCGCGGCACCACATTCGTATGCATGAAGGGCACCCCCATGACACCGACCGTCCGCGCGATCCTCGACAATTATGAGTCCGACAATCCCGGCGTGAAGGGCAATCTGGCGCGGATTCTTGGCCACGGAAAGCTTGGCGGCACGGGCAAGCTCGTCATCCTGCCGGTCGATCAGGGCTTTGAGCATGGCCCGGCCCGGTCGTTTGCAATCAATCCGGCGGCCTATGACCCGCACTATCATTTCCAGCTGGCGATTGATGCCGGGTTGTCGGCCTTTGCCGCCCCGCTCGGCATGATCGAAGCCGGGGCCTCCACCTTTGCCGGGCAGATCCCGACGATCCTGAAAGCCAACAGCTCCAACTCCTGGGCGACCGCCGTTGATCAGGCGATGACCGCCGGTGTGGATGACGCGCTGCGCCTTGGCTGCTCCGCCATTGGCTTCACCATCTATCCTGGCTCCGACCATGTGATGGAGCAGATCGAGGAAATCCGCGAACTGTCCGCCGAGGCCAAATCGGTCGGTATCGCCTCTGTCGTCTGGAGCTACCCGCGTGGCGGCGTGCTGCCGAAAAGCGGCGAGCTGGCGCTTGATGTCGGGGCCTATGCCGCCCATATCGCGGCGCTGACCGGTGCGCACATCATCAAGGTCAAACTGCCCTCGGCGCATATCGAGCAGAAGGATGCGCAAGCCGCCTATGCCGGGACCGACTGGTCGGCCCAATCAACCCGGGTCCGGCATGTCGTGCAGGCCTGTTTCAATGGCCGCCGCATCGTGGTGTTTTCCGGCGGCGCGGCCAAGGGCGCTGACGCGGTCTATCAGGACGCCCGCGATATCCGGGACGGCGGGGGGAATGGCTCGATCATCGGGCGGAATACGTTCCAGCGGCCAAGGGATGAGGCGCTGGCGATGCTCGCCAAGCTGGTGCGGATTTACAAGGGCGAGGAATAGGCGCGGGGGCAACGGCATCACCCCCACCCGGTCGGCGGTCGCCGACTCGCCTCCCCCCTCAAGGGGGAGGACAGCAAGGCGGACAGTTCCTCCATCCTTCCTCCCCCTTGAGGGGGGAGGCGACTGCGCACCAGCACAGCGGGAGGGGGTGACACCGGGCTTGGGGCGTGTAGGATTGCACCATGCGTACCCTCCTCCTCGTCGCCGTCCTTCTCGCCACTCCGCTGTCGGCGAAGACGCTGATCGTCAATGCCAATGGTTATACGATGACCGGGGGCGGGGAGCTGAAACAGTTCGCCGGTTTGCTGGTTGGCGATGATGGCAAGGTCGCTGCGCTGCTGGTTAAGGGTGACAAGGACCCGGTTCTGGGGGCCGGGGACTACCGGATGGATGCGGGCGGGCGAACGTTGCTGCCCGGGCTGATTGATGCGCACGGCCATGTGATGCACCTTGGCTACCAGGCGCTGAGCATTGATCTGAGCAATACCACCAGCCTTGACGAGGCGCTGGAGAAAATCCGAGTCTATGTCGCCGCCAATCCTCGCGCCCGCTGGATACGCGGCGGCGGCTGGAATCAGGTGGCGTGGAAGCTTGGACGGTTTCCGACGGCGGCTGAGCTGGACAGGGCAGTGGCAGACCGTCCGGTGTTGCTGTCGCGCGTCGATGGTCATGCGGTCTGGGGCAACAGCTTGGCCGTCAAGGCGGCGGGCGTCACGGCGGCAACCAAAGACCCCGCCGGTGGCCGGATCGAGCGCGGCGTGTCCGGGGCACCGGCAGGTGTGTTCGTCGATGCTGCACAAGACTTGATCGAACGCGCTGCCCCGCCGCCAACCGGGGCCGAGGCCGAGGCGGCCCTTGCCAAGGCGCTGGAGATCATGGGCTCGGTCGGGTTGACCGGGGTTGGCGATGCCGGGGTCAGTCCGGAGGAATGGACGCTGTACCGCAGTTTTGGCGATGCAGGGCGGCTTACAGCGCGAATCTATGCGCTGGCAGGCGGCATGCAGGCGCTTGACCAGATCGCGCCGGTACGGCCGTTGCCGTGGCTGTACGAGGATCGGCTGACCCTGCAGGCGGTCAAACTTTATGGCGATGGGGCGCTGGGATCGCGAGGGGCGTGGCTGAAAGCTCCCTATGCCGATGATCCAAAGAACAGCGGCTTGCAATTCGTCGCTGATGCCAAGCTGCAAAACTGGATCAGCCGGGCGTCGTTTGCCGGGTTTCAGGTTGCGGTTCATGCGATTGGCGATGCGGCCAACAAGCAGGTGCTCGACGCCTATGCGCTGAACGCGCCGACCTATGGCAAGGCGCTGCGCCACCGCATCGAACATGCGCAGATCGTTTCGCCCGGCGATTTGCCGCGATTTGCCGCGCTCGGGATCATCGCGTCGATGCAGCCAACGCATGCCACATCGGACAAGGCGATGGC
>JAYVLC010000086.1:0-5162 GCA_043759675.1 Sphingosinicellaceae bacterium | reverse complement strand
GCAGCTTTGCCTGCTTCGACTTACGCGCCCTTAGGCGCGTGTTTCCGCTCGGCCTGTGGCCTTGAGCGGCACCGTCTAGGGGTCATCCGCACCAAATATCATCCCGGATGAAAGCGTTTTGCCATGACTGATACCATCCTGATTTTCGACACCACCCTGCGCGATGGCGAACAATCGCCCGGCTGCTCGATGAATCTCGAGGAGAAACTGCGCGTCGCCGCCCAGCTTGAGGCACTTGGCGTCGACATTATCGAGGCCGGCTTTGCCATCGCCTCCGAGGGCGATTTCGAGGCGGTGACCGAGGTTGCCAAACAGTGCACGCGTGCCACCGTTGCCAGTCTGGCCCGGGCCGCCCTGCCCGATATCGACCGCGCCTGGGCCGCCGTCCGCCACGCCCAGCGGCCGCGCATCCACACCTTCATCGCCACATCACCGCTCCACATGCGGGTCAAGCTCAACATGACACCCGAACAGGTGCTGGAGGCGATCCGTCAATCGGTCAGCCATGCCCGCAACCTCTGCCCCGACGTGGAATGGTCCGCCGAAGACGCGACGCGCACCGACCCTGATTTCCTGGCCCGGGCCATCGAGATCGCAATTCATTCGGGCGCGAGCACAATCAATCTGCCCGATACCGTCGGCTACGCGACTCCGGAAACCTATGGCTCGATGTTCCGCACCATGATCAACCGGGTGCCCAACGCCGACAAGGCGGCGTTCTCCACCCACTGCCACAATGATCTGGGCCTTGCCGTCGCCAACACGCTGGCAGCCGTGATGGCCGGCGCGCGCCAGGTTGAATCGACGATCAACGGCATCGGTGAACGGGCCGGCAATGCTGCGGTCGAGGAAATCGCCATGGCCCTGAAAGTCCGCGGCGACGTGATGCCGTTCCGCACCAACGTTGTCTCCACCGAAATCACCCGCGCCAGCCGGATGGTTTCGGGCATCACCGGGATGGCAGTGCAGCCGAACAAGGCCATCGTCGGGGCCAACGCCTTTGCGCATGAAAGCGGCATCCATCAGGACGGGATGCTGAAGGATAGCTCGACCTATGAAATCATGACGCCGGAATCGGTCGGTGTCGCCAGTTCGAACCTCGTGCTCGGCAAACATTCCGGCCGGGCTGCTTTCAAAGATAAACTGAACGACCTTGGCTATGTGCTTGGCGATAATGAATTTCAGGACGCCTTCAAGCGCTTCAAGGATCTGGCCGATGCCAAGAAGGTGATCTTCGATGAAGACATCATCGCGCTCGTCGACGACGAAGTTCTGCGCGGCCATGACCGGATTCAGGTCGTCGAGGTCGAGGTGTATTGCGGCTCCAACGGCCCGCAACGCGCCATCCTGACGCTCAACATCGACGGCGTTGAATCGACCGCTGCGACGCGCGGCAACGGCCCGGTTGATGCGCTGTTCAACGCTATCCGGAAACTCGCCCCGCACGACGAGGCTAGCCTGCAGCTTTATCAGGTGCATGCCGTCACCGCCGGCACCGATGCGCAAGCCGAAGTCTCCGTGCTACTGAGCGAGAACGGTCGGACCACGCGGGGCACCGGCGCGCACAATGACACGCTCGTCGCCAGCGCCCGCGCCTATGTCAACGCGCTCAACAAGCTCGAAGTGAAACGGGGGCGTAGTGCGCTCGGGGCTTTGGGGGTATAGGATGGAGCTGAACGATTTACTCAAGCAGCAGGGCTATGAACCGAGCAGGGTGATCGTCATGCGTCATCGCCCGAAGGAGCCGCAGCTCAACAAGGTCTTTCCTTGGATTGCAGCAGAGCATCCTGCGGCGTTCAATGCTTATCAGCAATGTCACGGCAAGAAAGTCGAGAAGGCGCTGCAAACCGCCGATTACATCGCATCGTTCGTCGGCATCGACCCAGGAACCGCCGACTTCGTTGGCTTGTACCGAATCGCAGGCCACAAATCGCTCACTCACGATGAATATTGGCAATCGGCATCCAGAGCTATTCTTCGAAAACACGGCCACAGCGCTGATGGGGACAAGGATCAGGAAACACTGCTCGAATTCGACCTGCAGCTAACGGGTTTTTACGCCAGCTGGAAAGGCAAATTGCGCATCGGTTGGCCACCGCCGGAGCGGTCGTGGTGGCGGAGAGCGCAGAACAACGTGATGCCTGTGCTCTCGATAGTCGACGAAAGCCGCTTTGATCTCGCCATACCGCATTGGTGGGAATTGGTCCGCTCGTGGGACGAACTAGCCCTCATGCCCGAAAGTGTCAGGGCACGCATCAGCCAGTGGCGCGCGATCTACTACATTCACGATAAATCGGATGGGTTGGGATATGTCGGGTCTGCGTACGGCACAGAAAATCTTCTCGGTCGCTGGCTGAACTACGCCAAGACCGGTCATGGAGGGAATCGGCTGCTACGTTCCCGCAACCCCGAAAACTTTGTGTTTTCGATTCTGCAGCTGGTGCCGCACGACACGACTGGCGAGGACTTGGTACGACTTGAAAGCAGCTGGAAGCAAAGATTGCACAGCCGTCATCCCACTGGACTGAATGACAACTGAAAGCATTCGGTAGCTCGGGGCGATCGGGGGTTAATCAAAACCGGCGTCAATCCCAAAGCGCCCGGCAACGCTGCGCAACCGCTTGTCACGCGTCCACAGAAAGCAGCCCGCTGTGCCGCGCGTAGCAGCGACCAGATGCGCATCGACATAACCGATACCGACTCCGAAAAGCCGGTTGTCATCAATCATGCCCATCAGGTCTGCATGGCGCACCGGAAGCATATGCGGCAGTTGCCCGAAGCGCTTGCGCCACAATTCACGTTGCGGTGGACTGCCTAGCAGCAGCTCGCCGACAACAAAGGGGTGGATGATGATATCGTTCAGCCGCAACACATCGTCCAGCTGCTTGATCGGGCGGGCCATATGATCGGCCCAGACGGACGAATCGGCCAATATCATTCCGGGTTGCGATAAGTTTGCGGACGACGGCGCGGCGCGGGTCTGAAGTCCGGTGCGCTCCCGCCCATCGCTGCCAAGGCACGGCCAGCCTGGAGCTGAACATAGCTCCGAAGCGCAATGCGCACCACTTCGGAACTCTCTTTCACGCCCGCATATTCAGCGGCGTCATTCCACAATTCATCATCGACGGTAACGGTGGCTCGCATGGTGAACACTCCCTGAATCGCATCAAAATTAGCATCATTTGATGTGAATGTCTATGCCAAGATTCACCATTGTTCTTTTTATGTTCTGTATTACGATACACCAATGCTCCCCCTCCCCCCACTCAAAGGTCGCGGCGCGACCGCAAATGCTGCGAGCACCAGGTTCGGCGATGCCGCGCGGGTGCTGGACGGCGACTGGCTGGATGACCGGGCCGGGGTCGATGGCGACGCGCCGCCGCTGCGGACCACCGTCACCGTCGAGCACCCCAAAACCATCATCAGCCGCAACCGGTCACCCGACATCCCGTTTGACCGGTCGATCAACGCCTATCGGGGGTGTGAACATGGCTGCATCTATTGTTTTGCGCGCCCGACGCACGCCTATCAGAACCTGTCACCCGGCCTTGATTTCGAGAGTCGGCTGTTCGCCAAACCGGATGCGGCGGCACTGCTCCGGACCGAACTCGGGAAACGCGGTTACCGGCCCGAAGTCATGGCGCTTGGCACCAACACTGATCCTTACCAGCCGATCGAGGCGCAGTTCGGGATCACGCGCGACATATTGGCGGTGCTGGCAGACTGCGAGCATCCGGTGATGATCACCACCAAATCGGCACGGGTCCTGCGCGATCTCGACATTCTCAGCAATATGGCGGCCAAGGGCCTCGCATCGGTGGTGCTGTCAGTCACCAGCCTCGACCACGAGACCTCGTGGATCATGGAACCCCGCGCGTCAACTCCGGCCCGCCGCATCCGCACCATCTGTGAATTGTCAGCCGCAGGGATCCCGACCTTTGCCAGCCTGTCGCCGATCATACCTGCGATCAACGATCACGAGATCGAGGACATCTGCGCAGCGGTCGCCGGTGCCGGGGCCGTCGGGGCGTTTTCAATCATGGTCCGGCTGCCGCATGAGGTCGCACCGCTGTTCCGCGATTGGCTGGCCGCGCACTACCCCGACCGGGCGGCGAAGGTGATGGCGCTGATCCAGGACATGCGCGGCGGCAAGAACAATAACGGCGACTATTTCGACCGGTTCCGCCCGCAGGGAGCGTATGCCGCGATGCTGCGAGCCCGGTTCATCGCTGCAAAACGCAAATATGGTTTGAACGGCGATCGCCCGCCGCTCCGGACGGACCTGTTCAGGCCGCCAGCCGGCAATCAGGGGCGCCTGTTCTGACGCCGTAAGCGCTCGGACAACAGCAACGAGGGCGCACGGATTGAGCCTTCACCAGGCCCGCTCCGCCAGCCAGGCAAGCGCGGCGATCCCGGCAAAAGCCGCGCCGCTGCTGCGAACCAGCGGATACCAGTGCGTGCGCGCGAGCAGCAGCAGCGACGGCGCAACCAGCAGCACGACCGCGAACTGAACCAACTCGATCCCGAGATTAAAGCCGAGGATCGATAGCGACTTCTCGGTCACCCCCAGTCCGAAATTGCCGACGACGGTTGCAAAGGCCAGGCCGTGCACCAGGCCGAAGCCAGCCGCCACGATGGCCTCACGCCCCGGAAACAGCGGCCGGGCCGCGTGGATCGCCGAGATCAGGATTGATAGCGCGATCAGGATTTCGACCGGCTGGGCTGGAAGCTGCCAGCTGAATGCCGCAGCGCCGATCAGCGTCAGACTGTGCCCGGCGCTGAACGCCGACACGATCCAGGCAAGGCTGGCAAGCGTTGACCTTGCCGGTCGCGGCGCAACCCAGCGACCGCTGCTCGCGATGAGCGGTGCGGGCAGCAATAGTGCGATCAGGAACAGCAAATGATCGTACCCCGCCGCAATATGGCGCATCCCGAGCCAAACCGCAGCAGCAAACCCGCCGGCGAGGCTGGCATCGCCCCGGTCGATGACGAGCGACGTCGCGCCGCTTTGCAGCGCACCCAAAATCTGCCGCTGATCATCGAGCTTGCCAGCCGAGAAATCGGACGCGACCGCGACGAGGACGAAATGGTTCGACCGCGTGTCCAAGATCGCCTGCCAGTCGAGGACGAGCCGCCGCGCCGAGGCATCCGGCGGCGGCGTG
>JAYVLC010000085.1:0-6613 GCA_043759675.1 Sphingosinicellaceae bacterium | reverse complement strand
CCGGGGAAGCGGGAAGGTCGTATAGGTGCAGTTTGTTGTACCGCCCTGCACGCCAAAGGCGCTGTCGGGAATTGGCCCGGTCGTCAGTGTGATGGCGGTTCCCTGCGGGACGGGCGGCGTCCCTGCGGTCGGGAGAATTGCGTTCGCATTGGCGAACTGGAAGTCCTTCCTGTCCCGGGTATGACGGACGCCGAGGGTCAGTTTGAGCTTGTCGGACATGGCATAGCTCGCCTGCGCATAGGCTGCGAGAGACTCGGTCTCGGCGCGCTGCTGATCATAAAAGCCGCCGCCGTTCGCTGCGAGACTGAGGTTTGGCGTGACGTTGCGGATGA
This sequence comes from Sphingosinicellaceae bacterium, assembly GCA_043759675.1. Classification (GTDB taxonomy): domain Bacteria; phylum Pseudomonadota; class Alphaproteobacteria; order Sphingomonadales; family Sphingomonadaceae; genus JADCGM01. The sequence goes on along the minus strand of JAYVLC010000085.1, from coordinate 6,281 downwards.
TCCGGGGCAACTGCTGGTTGATGAAGATACCGGTCAGCTTGTCCTTAAAATAATAGGCACCCGCCACATAGGTCAAAGGCCCGTTGCCGCTTGAGAGCAACTGAAGTTCCTGGCTGAAGGTCTTCGCCCGCGTGTTTTGGTAGTCGATTCCGACCTGGTTACCCGAAAAGTCCGTGTCCTGCGTGCGGATCGCACCGAAAACAGTATAGCCCGTGATGGATTTTAGCGTCACGGGGCCAAAATCATAGGCGATATTGCCCGCACCAGCCTTGCTCTCCAGATCAAGCACGGTCGGCTGATCCGTATCGATCGAATAGGGGTTGCCGGGCGCAAAAATTGGCACGCCAAGGTCAGACGTCGCGACCGTGGAGCCGGGCAGCGCATCGAGAACGCCGTCGCGGTTGCCGCCGCGTGTGTTGAGGTCGCGCACGACCGTCGCGTTGAACAATTGCTGCCGGCTGCCGACGTCAAAATAGGTGCCCAGCAGCTTGTATCCAAACGCCGAGCCTCCGGCACCGCCACGCTTGGAATAGTCAAATTTGAACGTCGCAGACAGCGCATCGTTCGGCTGAAACAGCATCGTGGTGCGAACATAATAATTGTCATCGTCGAACAGATTGCTGCCCAACGGGTTGATATTCTTCACATAGCCGTTTGATTTTTCATATGATCCTGCCACACGCAGCGCTACGGTCTCGCTGAGCGCAGCGTTCAGGAACCCGTCGGTGCGGATCCGCCCATTTTCACCAACACTGAGGTCGACTCCGCCGAAAAAGCCCTTGAGCGATGGCTGGGCGGACGTGATCGAGATGTTGCCGCCAAAGGTGTTGCGGCCATAAAGTGTACCCTGCGGCCCGCGCTGAATCTCGACACGCTCAACATCAACAAAGCCGGTCGTCGCCTGCGACGCGCGCGACTGGTACACACCATCAACAAAGAAGCCGATCGTGGTATCGCCGTTGACGCCGACATTCTCCGTCCGGACCCCGCGCATGGCCGGGCGCGCGTCTGATCCGGCGCGGCCAAATGTGAAACCGGGGACCAACCCCTCAAGGCGCGAGATGTCGGTGGTCCCCTGCGCCTTCAGTTGTTCGGCGTTGAACGCCGAAACCGAAATCGGCACACTTTGCAGGTTTTCCGCGCGCCGTTGCGCGGTCACGATGATTTCTTCAATACCGGCCTGGTCGGCTGCTGCCGCCTGGGCGAACGCAGGCATTGCGCCCAGCATGGTCATCACCGGTGCCGCTGTTACCAGCCAGCGCAGTTTTGAGATTCTCATCGCTCCAAATCCTCCCCCATATCCGCAGATCGGACAGCCTGTTCAACTTGGCCCGAAAACGACTTCGAATGCAAGCCGCAATTGACTTCGGATGCAACATTCATTGGGATGTGGCAAATCTGACACGGCGAGACCTATTGAGCAGTCCAGCCCCCATCAACCCGCAGGCTGGTTCCGGTCACCATTGCCGCCGCGGGTGACGCAAGAAAGACCACGGCAGCCGCAACATCGTCAGGCTGGCCGACTGTACCGAGCGGAATCATTTGTTTTACAAAAACGCTGAACTGTGGGTCGTCAAGCATCGGCTTGGTCATCGGTGTTTCGATAAATGTCGGTGCGACGGCGTTTACGCGAATCTTGTGCGGCGCGAGTTCGACCGCCATTGCCTTGGTCAACCCTTCCAGCGCATGTTTGGTCATGCAATAGGCAGTGCGGCGCGGGCTGCCGACATGGCCCATCTGGCTGGTCATGTTGATGATAACCCCGCCGTTCCCAGCCGCGATCATCGCCCGTACTGCGCCTTGGGCGGCCAGATAGGCGGCACGGACATTGAGGTTCAGCATCCGATCCAGCACATCAATCGGGACATCCGACATCGCCATCGGGCTGTTCGTCCCGGCATTGTTGATCAGAATGTCGATACGCCGACTGACGAGTTCGGCGCCAAACGCCGGGTCGCAGACGTCGTGCTGCCAGGTGGAAATTCCCGGGTAGTCCGCCGCAAACCGGGCCAGTGCTTCGGCATCGCGTGCCACAACAGTCACGTCGGCGCCGGCGTCGGCGAGTGCGATTGCAATCGCACGGCCGAGCCCCTTGCTACCCCCGGTCACGATCGCAGCTTTGCCATCCAGACCCCGAGCCCAGATTGGAAGGTCGCTCCGCATCATGTTGCCCTCTTTGCATTCGAAGTCATATGTACTAGCGTAGTAAATAAGTGACTTCGAGTCCAAGCATCCGGAGAGGGCCATGGCGCGCTACCTGAAAACGGGAATGACCGAGGACGCGGCCGCCGAAGCGGATATGCAGACACGCGCGGTGGTTGAAGAGATTATCGCCGACGTTAAAAAGCGCGGAGATGCGGCGGTACGCCATTGGTCCTTGAAGTTCGACAACTGGGGACCAGCGGATTTTCGACTATCCCAAGGCGCGATCGATGCAGCCTATGCGGCACTTGCGCCGCAGACCATTGAGGATATCCGCTTCGCCCAGGCCCAGGTGCGGGGCTTTGCCCAGATTCAGCGTGATGCGCTCCGCGATGTTGAGGTGGAAACGCTGCCGGGCATCGTACTCGGTCACAAGAACCTGCCGGTGAACAGCGTTGGGTGCTATGTTCCTGGCGGCAAATATCCGTTGGTTGCCTCTGCGCACATGAGTGTGGTGACAGCCAAGGTTGCGGGCGTCCAGCGCGTCATTTCGGTCGCTCCCCCTTTTGAAGGCAAGCCCAACGCTGCCATCGTTGTCGCGATGCACATGGCGGGCGCCGACGAAATTCTGTGCGTCGGTGGCGTACAGGCCATCGCCGCCATGGCGCTCGGCACGGAGAGTATCGCGGCCGTTGATATGATTGTCGGCCCGGGGAACGCCTATGTGGCAGAGGCCAAGCGCCAGCTATTTGGTCGCATCGGGATCGACCTGCTGGCCGGCCCGACCGAGACATTGGTCATCGCAGACGACACCGTCGATGGCGAGTTGTGCGCCGCCGATCTGCTCGGCCAGGCTGAACATGGGCCGAACTCACCTGCGATCCTGCTGACCAACTCCGAAGCGCTGGCGCGGGACACCATGGCGGAAATTGAACGCCAGCTCACGATCCTGCCGACCGCGCCAATCGCATCGAGGGCCTGGGCCGACTATGGGCAAGTGATTGTTGCTGATAGCTATGAGGAAATGGTGCAAATTGCCGACGAAATCGCGTCCGAACATGTGCAGGTGATGACCAAAGACCCGGACTATTTCCTTGAGCGGATGACCAACTATGGTGCACTTTTTTTGGGTCCCCGTACGAACGTAAGCTATGGGGACAAGGTGATTGGCACGAACCACACGCTGCCGACCCGAAAGAACGCCCGCTTTACCGGGGGGCTCTGGGTCGGCAAATTCCTCAAGACCTGCACTTATCAGCGGGTGTTGACCGATGCGGCGAGTGTGATGATTGGGGAATATTGTTCGCGGCTGTGCGCGATCGAGGGCTTCGCTGGCCACAAGGAACAGGCCGACATCAGGGTTCGTCGCTATGGCAACAAAGAAGCAGCCTGAAATTCACAGCGGTCGCGCAACATCCTATGATGTTGCGCGCCGCGCCGGTGTGTCGCAGTCGGCTGTGTCGCGCTGTTTCAAGCAGGGCGCATCGGTCGCGCCGCGCACGCGCGAGAAGATATTGGTCGCGGCGCGCGAACTCAGTTACTATCCCAATGCGATTGCGCAGGGGCTGATCACGCGGCGATCAAACTTGGTCGCGATCATCATTTCGAACCTGACCAACCTTTATTATCCCGAAGTTCTGGCCGAGCTGACGCAGCGTTTGTCGGCGCAGGGCATTCGCGTACTGCTGTTTGCGCTCGCGGCCGAATCCGACGTTGATGAAGTGCTCGACCAGGTTTGGCGCTACCGCGTTGACGGTGCGATTGTCGCCGCGCGGCTTCGCCCGGAACAACTGGCTGCCTTTGCGGACCGCGGCGTGCCTGTGGTGCTTTACAACCGGATGGGCGAAGGCGTCCCGGCCGCTAGCGTTTGCTGTGACTCAGTCAGCGGCGAGACCGCTTTGGTTGAGGCGTTGGTTGAAGGGGAGCACCATGTATTCGGCATCATGGCCGGACCATCGGATAGCTATGTCGGCGAACAGCGGGTCGAGGCCGCCCGCCGCCGCTTGCAGCAGCTGGGGCGTGAAGCGATCATCGTGCGCGGCAACTTCGACTATGCCAGCGGTGATTCCGGGCTTCGGGAACTCATGCGGATCACCGACCGGAAACTTGATGCGCTGATCTGCGCCAATGACTTGATGGCCATCGGCGCGATTGACAGCGCGCGGATCAATTTTGGCCTCGACGTGCCAACCGACCTCTCGATCGTGGGTTTCGACGGTGTCGGGCCAGCCACCTGGCTGGCGTATCAGGTCACAACAATCCGCCAGCCGGTGCGGCGGATGACCGAGGCTGCGGTCGCAATGCTCGTGGAGCGGATCGAGCGACCTGAGCTTTCCCCCGAGCAGCGCCTGTTCGCGGGTGAACTCCTGCCCGGCAGCTCCGCGCGGCTGGGATAATGGCGCCAACAGCTGTCCTCCTGCCAGGAAATATGTGCGACGCACGACTGTGGCGCGGGGGCGGGTCTGTCGCTGTCGAAATGGCCGTACAGGCACCCCGCCCATTTGGCGGCATCATCGAACATTGGCTTGCAAACAACGAACTGGGGTTCTCCTGATGGCCGACCGAATTTTGACAACCCATGTCGGATCGCTGCCGCGCTCGACAGCGGTGACCGATCTGGTGTTTGCGCAGGAGCGCGGCGAGGACGTGAACGCGGCGATATTTGACCAGGTGATTGGCGCAGCAGTCGACGATGCGGTGGCACGCCAGGTCGCGAGTGGCATCGATCTTGTATCCGATGGCGAAATGTCAAAGATCAGCTACGCCACCTACATCAAGGACCGGATCACCGGCTTTGACGGCGATAGTCCGCGCATCCCGCCCAAAGACCTTGAGATGTTCCCGGGCTTTTTGGAACGGCAATCCAAAGGCGGTGGCACTCCCACCTATCGGCGGCCCAAATGCGTTGGCCCGGTCGCGCCGAAGACGCTTGCGCCGCTCCACGCAGACGTCGCGCATCTGCAAGCGGCGCTCGCCGCGCATGCGCCCGTCGGCGGCTTCATGAACGCCGCCTCGCCCGGCGTCATCGCGCTGTTCCAGCCCAATGATTATTACCCCTCTCAGGACAGCTATCTGGAGGCGTTGGCAGAGGCGATGCGCCCGGAATATGAGGCGATTGCCGCAGCCGGGCTATACCTCCAGCTCGACAGCCCCGACCTCGGGCTGGGGCGACACATGATGTACAAAGATCGATCAGATGCAGAGTATCTCACGCTCATCGGTGGCCATGTCGAGGCGCTCAACCACGCGCTGCGGAACGTGCCCGCCGACCGCGTGCGGATGCACGTCTGCTGGGGCAATTATGAAGGGCCGCATTGCTGCGACGTGGAACTGGGCGTGATCCTGCCGACGCTTATGCAGGCCAAGCCCGCTGCCTTGCTGTTCGAAACATCAAACCCACGCCATCAGGCCGACTGGAATTATTTCGTCGAAATGGCCGACATCATCCCGGACGATAAAATCCTGATCCCCGGCGTGATCGACAGCACGACCAACTTCATCGAACATCCCCGCGTCGTCGCCGAACGGATTGAGCGTTACGCAGCCATCATCGGGCGCGAGCGCGTGATCGCGGGGACGGACTGCGGCTTTTCCACCTTCGCCGGGTTCGGCGTGGTCGATCCCGAAATTGTCTGGGCAAAACTCAGGACACTGGCCGAGGGCGCCGAACTGGCGAGCGCGCGGCTGTGGTAGGGTTTCGCGATCGATTGCGCGCCGGCGACCTGCTCGCGGGCACCTGGGTGAAGACCCCGCACCCGCATGTCGTGGAAGTGCTCAGCCTCTCGCCGCTTGATCTATTGGTGCTGGACGCCGAACACGCGCCCTTTGATCGGGGGAATTTGGACCAGTGCATATTGGCGGCGCGCGCCGGTGGCAAACCGGTCCTCGTCCGCCCGGCAACGGCGTCACACGCGCATATCCTGAACGCGCTGGACCTCGGTGCAGACGGCGTGGTCCTCCCCCACATCCGCAGCGCCGCAGAGGCAAAAGACGCGGTCAAAGCCTGCACATATACCAGCGGTGGACGCGGCTACGCCGGAAGCAGCCGCGCAGCCGGGTACACGACCAAAGGCATGTCCCGACACCGCGCCGACGCGGCGGGCGTTACGATCATCGCGCAGATCGAGGATGTCGATGGC
>JAYVLC010000084.1:0-3559 GCA_043759675.1 Sphingosinicellaceae bacterium | reverse complement strand
GCCGAGGCGGCACGTGACCGCAATTCCGCCGTCGTGCTGTTCATCGACGAGCTGCAATATGTGCCCGAGGAGCAACTGGCAGCACTGATCATGGCGCTGCACCGGGCGAATCAGACCCGGCTGCCGGTCTCGTTGGTCGCGGCAGGCTTGCCGCAATTGCTTGGGCAAACCGGGCGGGCCAAATCCTACGCTGAAAGGCTGTTTGAGTTCGTTGCAATCGGCCCCTTGGGAACTGCGGCTGCAACCGACGCACTCTGCAAACCCGTTGAGGCGGAAGGTGCGACGTTTGAGTCAGCAGCTATCGCCGAAATTCTCGAACAAACACAGGGCTATCCCTATTTCCTGCAGGAATGGGGCAAGCACGCCTGGGACATCGCCACGGGGTCGCCAATCCGGAAAGATGATGCAACCGCAGCCACGACATCTGCGCTCGCTGAGCTCGACGCCAGTTTCTTCCGGGTACGCTTCGACCGCCTGACACCATCGGAGAAGCGCTACATCCGGGCCATGGCGGAACTTGGCCAAGGGCCGCACCGGTCCGGCGATATTGCTGACCGGCTGACGCGACCGGTGCAGAACGTCGCTCCGACGCGCGCATCGCTGATCGCCAAGGGCATGATCTACAGCCCCTCGCACGGCGACACCGGATTTACGGTTCCGCTGTTCGCCGATTTTGTGCTGCGAACCACGACCGCCTGATCCGTGCAAAAATCGCTGTCCTACAGGCGGTCCTTTTGGTTAGGCTGCTGCGACCGGATTGCTCCACGCACCATAGCTCGCCTGATTGGGGACCCATGCAGAAACGTCTGACCACCTACATCCTGATCGCGATGGTGCTTGGCATCATCGCCGGAGCCGCCATTCACGCAGCGTTGAGCGCGGAGCAGGCCAAGGCGTGGGCGGGCTATCTCGGCATCGTCACCGATCTGTTCCTGCGGATGATCAAGATGATCATCGCACCGCTGGTGCTGGCAACATTGATTGGCGGCATCGCGCATATGGGGGATGGCGGATCGGTCGGGCGGATCGGGGTCCGGACGATTGGCTGGTTCCTTGGCGCCTCGATCCTGTCGCTGGCGCTTGGATTGCTGATCGTCAATCTGCTGCAACCCGGCGTCGGGCTTGGCCTGCCGCTGCCTGAGGCGAATGCTGATGCGGGCGTCGCCACCACGGCGCTCAATCTCAAGGATTTCTTCACCCATCTTGTGCCGAAATCAATTTTTGACGCGATGGCCAACAACGAAGTCTTGCAGATCGTCATCTTCTCCTTGTTCGCCGGGGTCGCGCTGACCAGCATCGGTGACAAGGGGGCACCGATTGTGCGTGGCCTTGAAGCGCTGACCCACATGATGCTGCGTGTCACCGACTTCGTGATGTGGTTCGCCCCGGCTGGCGTGTTCGCAGCGATCGCCGCTGCCGTCGCAACGCACGGTCTGGAGATTCTCTCGACCTATGTGAAGTTTCTTGGCGGCTTCTATCTGGCGCTCCTGATCCTGTGGACCATCTTGTTGGGTGCTGGCGCGCTGGTGATTGGCGGGAAGCGGGCGCTGATGATCCCGCGCTATGTCCGCGAGCCGTTGCTGATCGCTTTTTCGACCGCGAGTTCCGAAGCCGCCTTCCCGCGGCTGCTCGAACAGCTTGAACGCTTCGGCGTGCCCGGGCGGATCGCCGGGTTCGTGCTGCCGCTGGGCTATTCGTTCAACCTCGATGGTTCGATGATGTACTGCGCCTTTGCGACGATCTTCATCGCCCAATCCTACGGGATCGACCTGACGCTGGCGCAGGAGATCACGATGCTGGGCATGCTGCTGATCACGTCGAAGGGTATTGCCGCGGTCCCGCGCGCGTCGCTCGTGGTCATTGCTGCAACATTGCCGTTCTTCAACATTCCGGGGGCGGGGCTGCTGCTGATCCTCGGTGTCGATGTCTTCCTCGACATGGGCCGGACCGCGACCAACGTGATCGGCAACGCGGTCGCGTCAGCCGTCATCGCGAAATGGGAGGGCGTGCTGGACGTACCTTGCGGCCCCGACGGGGAACTGGAACCCAAGCTCACTGTCGGCTAGGGACAGCTGATGCCAGCGCAAGTAAAATCACCACGCACGACCCGTCGCAAATTCCTGATCGGCGGGGCGGCGGCGACCGGCCTGCTGATCGGCTATGCGGTGTGGCCGCGCAATCGGCCACTGAACCTCGTTGCCCGCGACGGGGAGCAGATCATCAATGGTTGGCTGAAGATCGGGATCGATGGTCAGGTCACGGTCATGGTGCCGCAGGCCGAGATGGGCCAGGGCGTCTATACCTCGCTGCCGCAGATCGTCGCTGATGAACTCGGGGCCGATTGGCGCACCGTCGGGGTGGAGCCTGCGCCGCTACACCCGGTCTATGCCAACACCGCGATGGCGGTGGCGGCGTCCAAAGCCGCGCCGGGCTTGCTGCAGGGCGTCGTCCGCTGGGCTGCTGTCGAAGTGACGCGCCGATTGGACCTGCAACTCACCGCCAGCTCAAATTCGATTGCCGGGTTTTACGACACGCTGCGCTTGGCCGGTGCCTCGGCTCGCGAACTGCTTTGCAAGGCGGCGGCCCGCGAATGGGGGGTGGATTGGGAGCAATGCGATACCGTTGACGGCTTCGTTGTCTATCAGGCCAACCGGATCCGCTTTGCCGAAATCGCGGTGAAGGCCGCAGCCGAAGACCCATCCGAGGAGCCGGTGCTCCGCGCCCGACCCCGCCTGATCGGTACGTCGGTCCCACGCCTCGACATCCCCGCGAAAACCAATGGTAGCGCCCGCTTCGGTGCCGACGTCCGCGTTCCCGGCATGGTGTATGCCGCGATCAAGGGCGGCCCGGTCCATGGCGGCGCGCTGAAGACCGCCAAGGCACCCGCAGGGACAACAATCGTCCGTGGCCCGACGTGGGTTGCCGCAGTTGCCGGCACCTGGTGGGGTGCCAAGACGGCGCTGGACGGCGTCGAAGCCAGCTGGGAGGCTGCGTCAAGGCCTGCCGGACCGTGGATGGACAAGGCGCTCAGCGACGCGCTGACCGGTGAAGACATCAAAGCGTTCCGCGACGACGGCGACGTGGATGGCGCGCTCACCGGCAAGATTGTCCAGGCTGATTATGGTGTCCCGTTCCTTGCCCATGCCTGTATGGAGCCGATGAACGCCACGGCGCGCATTCTCAACGGGCGCGCTGAAATCTGGGCCCCGACCCAATCGACGACTCTCGTCAGCTGGGCGGTTGCCAAGGCGCTGGACATCGACGAACAGCAGGTCACGGTCTTTCCCACCCTTGTCGGCGGCGGCTTCGGGCGCAAGGCCGAGGTTGATGTCGCGGTGCAAGCAGCGCTGATCGCCCGCGATGCCGGTCGCCCGGTCCAGCTGATCTGGTCGCGCGAAGAAGATATGACGCACGACATGTACCGCCCCCCGGCCAAGGCCAGGATGCGCGCCAAGCTGTCGCCCGACAAGCGCATCGCAGCGCTGGATTGCACCATCGCGGTGCCAGCCGTCAGCCCAAGCTTTGCGAGCCGCAATATGCCGTCGATGGCCCCCAAGGC
>JAYVLC010000083.1:0-5125 GCA_043759675.1 Sphingosinicellaceae bacterium | reverse complement strand
TGGTCTGGGCCACCCGCTGGGGCGCCGACACCGTCATGGACCTGTCGACCGGTCGCAACATCCACAACACCCGCGAATGGATCATCCGCAACTCCGCCGTCCCCATCGGCACCGTGCCGATCTATCAGGCGCTGGAGAAGGTCGGCGGCATCGCCGAGGATTTGAACTGGGAGATTTTCCGCGACACGCTGATCGAGCAGGCCGAGCAGGGCGTCGACTATTTCACCATCCACGCCGGCGTCCGCCTGCCCTACATCCCGATGACCGCCAAGCGGGTCACCGGCATCGTTAGCCGCGGCGGCTCGATCATGGCGAAATGGTGCCTCAGCCATCACCGCGAGTCCTTCCTCTACGAGCATTTCGAGGACATTTGCGAGATCATGAAGGCCTATGACATCGCCTTCAGCCTCGGCGACGGCCTGCGCCCCGGCTCGATCGCCGACGCCAATGACGAGGCACAGTTCGCCGAACTAGCGACACTCGGCGAGCTGACCAAGATCGCGTGGAAGCACGACATCCAGACAATGATCGAGGGGCCGGGCCACGTCCCGATGCACAAGATCAAGATCAACATGGAAAAGCAGCTTGAGGCGTGTGGCGAGGCACCATTTTACACGCTCGGGCCGCTCACCACCGACATCGCGCCGGGCTATGATCACATCACCAGCGGCATTGGTGCGGCGATGATCGGCTGGTTCGGTTGCGCGATGCTTTGTTATGTGACGCCAAAGGAGCATCTTGGCCTTCCCGACCGCGACGACGTCAAGGTCGGCGTCATCACCTACAAACTCGCTGCCCATGCGGCGGACCTAGCCAAAGGCCACCCGGGCGCGCAGGAACGCGACGACGCGCTGAGCCGGGCGAGGTTCGATTTTCGCTGGCGCGACCAGTTCAACCTCAGCCTCGACCCCGAGACGGCGGAGCGCTTCCACGACCAGACGCTCCCGGCGGAAGGGGCCAAAACCGCCCACTTCTGCAGTATGTGCGGGCCCAAGTTCTGCTCGATGAAGATCACCGCCGAGGTCCGGGAATTCGCCGCAAAGCAGAATGCGAGCGCCGACACCTTCTTGGAGGCCGAACAAGGTATGGCCGCAATGAGCGAGAAATTCCGCGAGACCGGCGGGGAGATATATGTGGCGGCGGAGTGATTGACGAAATGTAGCATATAGGATACATATGGAGCGGATCGAGGTTATCCAGAGTGAGGTGTTCGCGGATTGGGTCCGTCGGCTTCGCGATCCAATCACCCGCTCGAAGATCGTCCAGCGGATTGATCGCGTCGCGACGGGACTGCTCGGGGATACGAAACCGGTCGGTCAGCAGGTTTCGGAATTGCGGATCGACTATGGGCCGGGCTACCGGCTCTATTTTACGTGGCGGGGCAGACAGATGATCCTGCTGTTGTGCGGTGGTGACAAGGGAAGTCAGGATCGGGATATTGCGCGTGCTGCCGCGATGCAGAAGGAAATGAGGAACACCGAATGAGCGGACTCAAAACGAAGGCTTGGGACAGTTCGGAGTATCTTGCCGAACCCGAGGCGCAGGCCGACCTCCTTGCCGACGCCCTCGACTCCGGCCACGCGCCCTATATCGCGCATGCGCTCGGCACCATCGCACGTGCGCGCGGCATGACCGAGATCGCCCGCGCCGCAGGCGTCAGCCGCGAAAGCCTCTACAAATCGCTGAGCGCCGACGGCAACCCCGAACTGGCGACGGTGCTGGCTGTGGCCAAGGCGCTAAACCTCAAACTGAAGTTCGAGGTGGATGGGGACCGGGCGGCGGCGTGAGCAAAGCGCCAAACGAACGCCGGTTCATCCCGGCCGAAGAGGCCTTCGCCCGGTGGCGCGAAGACCCGGAGTTCGTCGCGGCCTATGACGCCTTGGAGGGGCCGTTCGCCGTCTATGCCGCGCGCTGTCACGCCAATCTGAGCCGCGCCGAACTCGCTGAGCGCATGGGGACCAGCAAAGCCGTTATCTCCCGGCTGGAAGATGGCTGGACGATGCCCTCGACGCGCATGTTGGACCGGGTGGCGGCAGCGACGGGGACGAAGCTTAGGGTTAGGTTTGAGCCTGAGGCTGCGCGAGGATTGAGTGCAACGTCACCGTAATCTGACGATGGCCGAGCGGGCGCTGGGCGCAGCGCTCGACGCGATTCCGTTGTTGAAGGCGGTGTGAGCGGAGTCGCTGGTGGACGAGCGGCTTGGCGGCCTGGAGTACAGCGGCTAAACGCCCCTCCAGCAGTGACGGAGCAAGTTCATGGCCAAGCGATTCTATCCGTTCACCACTGTGGATGTGTTCACCAACACGCGTTTCAGCGGCAATCAGCTCGCGGTGTTCACCGCAGCGCAAGGGTTGTCGGGCGCCGAGATGCAGGCGCTTGCGGCGGAGATGAACCTGAGCGAGACCACCTTCGTGTTGCCGCCCAAAGACCCGGCAAACACCGCACATGTCCGTATTTTCAACCGCACCGCCGAAATGCCGTTTGCCGGGCACCCGAATGTCGGCACGGCGTTTGTGCTCGCAAGTGCGGCGCCGGATCTGGGTGAAATTCTCCGTTTTGAAGAAATTGCCGGGCTGGTTGAAGTGCGGCTGGCACGCGAGGGCGGCGTGGTCGTTGGGGCAGAGATTGATGCACCCCAACCGTTGCAGTTGCTCGGCGAATTCGCGCCGCGGGACATAGCAGCGTGCATTGGCCTTGAGGCGGCGGATGTGGTGACAGACCGGCATCAACCGGTCCGGGCGTCGGTCGGTGTGGACTTTGTCCTCGTGGAAGTTGCCGGCGATGCGCTGTCCCGTGCGGCCCCTGACGTTCAGGCGTTTCGGCGGACTGCAGCGGCGCACAGCGAGGATGGCGAACGTCTGTCCGTATTTTTTTACGCGCGCGACGGAGATGGCATCCGGGCCAGGATGTTTGCGCCCCTGACCGGGACCTGGGAAGACCCCGCCACCGGAAGCGCCAACGCAGCGCTTGGCGCGCTCCTGCTATCGCTAACCGACGCAGACCATCTGACCTACGAGGCGGTCCAGGGCGTCGAGATGGGCCGACCGAGCCGCCTGCGGATCACGGCGCGTCGGCGCGGCGGCGAAATCCGCGCCAGCGTTGCCGGGCAGTGCGTGCCGGTGCTTGCCGGTCAGGCGTTGGTTTAGGGCCAGCCACGCGACACAAAATTGCGCAATCAACGCGTGTCACAGGCGCTGCCATGCTGTAGTCACCGGCTTGCGGCACCTCCTGCCGCCGGAGGACATGCGTTGCCTGACAGCCAAGCCACATTGCTCTTGTTTGGTGCCACCGGCGATCTCGCGCAGCGGATGCTGTTGCCGTCGTTGTTTGGGCTGTGCGGCGACGGGCTGCTGCCCAAGTCACTGCGCATCGTCGGCACGGCGCGGTCGGAGATTTCCGCTGACGCGTTCAAGGCGGTCGCGACCAGATCAATCGAGACCTATATCGAGGAACACCGGCGCGGTGCTGTGGCGATGAAGCGCTTCATCGACCGGCTTGACTATGTCGCCGTCGATGTCAGCGATCCAGACGCTTTCGGGCCGTTGGCTGCTGCGGTCGGGCCAGCCCCCCGGGCGCTGTCAATCTTCCTGTCGACCGCCCCGACCTTGTTTGAGGCGACCATTCGCGGATTGCAATCATCGGGGCTGGCCGACGAGACCGCGCGCCTGGCGCTTGAAAAGCCGCTCGGCACTGATCTGTCGTCGTCGCGTGAAATCAACGACGCGGTTGCCATCGCCTTTCCGGAAAGCCGCACCTTCAGGATTGATCACTACCTCGGCAAGGAAACCGTTCAGAATCTGTTGGCGCTGCGCTTTGGCAACAGTCTGTTCGAGCCGCTGTGGAACGCGAGTGGTATCGACAATGTCCAGATCACCGTATCGGAGACCGTCGGGCTGGAGGGCCGGATCGGTTTTTATGATGGGGCAGGTGCCCTGCGCGACATGGTGCAGAATCATATGCTTCAGTTGCTGTCGCTGGTGGCGATGGAGGCCCCGGCACAATTCACCGGCACGGCGGTTCGTGACGAGAAGGTCAAGGTGCTGCGCTCGCTGCGCCCGATTGATCGGCAGACCGCGGCCGGGCACAGTGTCATCGGCCAATATGCCAAGGGCGCAGTCGCCGGTGCACCGGTTGCCAGCTATGCCGATGAACTCGGTCGCAAGTCGGACACCGAAACCTTTGTTGCCCTGAAGGCGCATGTCGACAACTGGCGCTGGAAGGGCGTGCCCTTCTACTTGCGGACCGGCAAGCGGCTCCCGGCGCGGCAGTCGGAGATCATGATCCAGTTCAAGGGCGTGCCGCATTCCATCTTCGCCAGCCGGGGCGCGGTGTTGCAACCGAACAAGCTGCATATCCAGCTTCAGCCCGAGGAAAATGTCCGGTTGTTGATGATGGCCAAGCAGCCCGGACTTGACCGGGAGGGATTCCGGTTGCGCGAGGTTCCGCTTGATCTGGGCATGGCCAACGCTTTTTCTGATACCCGGCGCCGGATTGCCTATGAGCGCTTGCTGCTCGACCTGATCGAGGGTGATCCGACGCTGTTTGTCCGGCGTGACGAGGTAGAGGCGCAATGGGAGTGGATCGACAGGATCCGGGCGGGCTGGAAGGCCAATGACATGACACCCAAGCCCTACGCTGCGGGCACCTGGGGGCCGTCTGCTGCCATTGCGCTCACTGAACGCGACGGCGTCAGCTGGCATGATTGATCGACCGGCATGACCGGTGTCATCTGGGCTGAGCACGGCGACGATGCTGCTGTCGCGGATCATGTTGCGGCGGCGGTCCGGTGCGGCGGCAGGTCGTTGGCGATTTCTGGCGGCAACACCGTCACGGCGATTCTTCAGATGCTGGCGGTGCGCGCCCTGCCGTGGGCGGGTGTCCACATCCTGCCGACCGATGACCGCTGCGTGCCGCATGACCATTCAGCCAGCAATTTTGGCGCGCTGACCCGGGCATTCGCGCCGACACAGGCCCGTGTCGCGCCCCTGTTGCCGGGGATGGCGGTGCAGCCGTTTGACCTGGTCTGGCTCGGCATGGGTCTTGATGGTCACATCGCTTCGCTGTTTCCGGGCACACCGCTGGGGGCGGGCGACGTGCCTGCTACGGTGGAGGTGCACCCCGACCC
>JAYVLC010000082.1:0-8284 GCA_043759675.1 Sphingosinicellaceae bacterium | reverse complement strand
TCGACCCGGCTGGCGCAGTTGCAGCCGCAGCTGGCGCTGGTGGATGCCCGCGCCCCGATGGCGCTCGATCTGAGCCGGTTGCTCGGTCAGCATCTGCCCGGCCTTGTCGAAAGCTATGCCAAACTCCCCGAACCTGAACGTCGCCGCAAGGTGCCGGGCGGCGGACTGCCGATGGAAGCGCGGCTGATCGAGGGGCTGAAACTGGTTGAAGCCGAGCTTGGCGATGCGACCGAATCGCTTGCCGCCGCCGACCGGGACGCGTTCCTGACGCAAGGCCGTTTCCTCGAAACCCGCTACGGCAAGGGCGACGCTGAAAATTAGCGCCGAAGGAACAGGCGGCGTGCGATGGTCCGGCCCTGGGCGAGCACGAAGCTGCCGCCCATTGCGACCATGGTTAACACCGACTCGCTGTGGAACGCCACGTAGGACGCCGCGAGCGCCAGCGCCGAGCCGAGCAGCATGACGCGCAGGCGGGTGCCGCCAAGCTGCGCGGCGGCGCGGTCGGCGACACCTGCACAGATGATGATGTTCGCGGTCAGCCAGACATAAGTCGCGATGCGTCCGAGGCCGAGGCCGGGGATGACCTTGATCAGCGCCGTCCCGCGCATCGCCGCCGGAAACAGATCAGCCGACAGATGCGCGGCGAGGCCGAGCGCCAGACCAGCGGTGATCGCGGGGCTGCGAAGCCAGATGACGGCAAGGATCGGCAGCGCGGAGTGCGTCAAGGCCCAGCGGTGCAGGTGCAGCCACTGGTCATAGTCCGGCAGGAACAGGCCGATCCAGATCATCACCGCGCAGGCGATGAGCGAATCGGCGGGCAGGGACCGCAGGGTTTGCCACAGGGACATGTGCGCCTTCCTAGGCGAAGCCACCGCATCCGCCTATATCCCGGTGATGACCTCTGCCCGCCCCCGTGTCCGTGTTCTGGTGTTGCAGCATGGGCTCGGGGCGCTGGATTATGCGGTGCCGCCGGGGCTGGTGCTGGCGGCTGGCGATATCGTCCGGGTGCCGCTTGGGCCGCGCGAGATTCTTGGTGTGGTCTGGGAGGCCGAAAAGCTGACAGCACGGGAGGTGCCCGACGCGAAGCTGCGACCGGTGATTGCGGTGATCGATAGCGTGACGATCCCGGCCCCGCTGCGGCGACTGGTTGAGTTTGTGGCGGATTATTACCTCGCCCAGCCGTCGGCAGTGCTGCGGATGACCCTGCCGTCCCAAGGCGCGCTCGAGCCGCCGCGCGCGGTGACCGAATATCGGCTGACCGGGCGGCCTCCGGGCCGGCTGACCCCGATGCGGGCGGCAGCGCTGGAGCGCCTGACCGGGCGGCAGGCGCTGATCCGCGAACTGGCGGCGGTGGCCGGGGTGTCGGACGCGGTGATCCGGGGGCTGGTGACCGCCGGGGCGCTTGAGGGGGTGGTCGTCGCGGCGGATCTGCCGGTACTGCGGCCCGACCCGGACCATGCCGCCCCGCCGTTGGAGACTGCCCAACAAAGCGCCGCCGATGTGCTGATTGCTGCGGTCCGGGACCGGGCAAGCACGCCCTATCTGCTCGATGGGGTCACCGGATCGGGAAAGACCGAAGTCTATTTCGAAGGCGTGGCCGAGGCGTTGCGGCAGGGTGGGCAGACACTGGTGCTGGTGCCCGAAATAGCGCTGACCGAGCCGTGGCTGGAGCGGTTCCGGGCGCGGTTCGGGGTGGTGCCGCTGGTCTGGCACAGCGATCTGAAATCAACCGAGCGGCGGCGCGCCTATCGGGCGGTGGCATCGGGAGAGGCAAGGGTGATGGTCGGGGCGAGGTCGGCGCTGTTCCTGCCGTACCGCGACCTCCGGCTGATCGTGGTTGATGAGGCGCATGAGACGAGTTTCAAGCAGGAGGACGGTGTGTCTTACCACGCCCGCGACGTCTCAGTGATGCGCGCCGCGCTGGAGGGCTGTCCGGTGGTGCTGGCGACCGCGACCCCGGCGATCGAAAGCCGGGTGCAGGCCGAACGCGGCCGGTATGTCCACCTGACGCTGCCGCTGCGTTATGGCGGGGCGTCGTTGCCCGATATTGCGACCATCGATCTGCGCAGTGATCCGCCGCCGCGCGGTCGCTGGCTCAGCCCACCGCTGATGGCAGCTTTGGCGGAGACGCTGGACCGGGGCGAGCAGGGACTGCTGTTCCTCAACCGCCGGGGCTATGCGCCGTTGACCCTGTGCCGGGCGTGCGGGGAGCGGGTCGAATGCCCGATGTGTACTGCCTGGCTGGTCGAACACCGGCTCAGTCACCGCCTGCAATGCCACCACTGCGGCTTTACCGCGCCACCGCCCCGGACGTGCGCCAAATGCGGGGCGCAAGGGCAGATGGTGCCGTGCGGGCCGGGGGTCGAACGGCTTGCCGAGGAGGTGGCGCAGTTGCTGCCGGACGCGCGGGTCGCCCTCGTGACATCGGACACGATCTCGTCGCCGGCCCGGGCCGCCGCGCTGATCCAGTCGGTCGATAGTGGGGAGATCAACCTGCTGATCGGGACCCAACTGGTCACCAAGGGCTATCATTTTCCCAATCTGACGCTGGTCGGGGTGGTGGACGCCGACCTAGGGCTGGCGGGCGGTGATTTGCGGGCAGCAGAACGTACCTTTCAGCAAATAGCCCAGGTGGCGGGTCGGGCCGGACGGGCGACGAAACCGGGACGGGTGTTCCTGCAAACCCATCAGCCCGACGCGCGGGTGATCCGTGCACTGGTCGAGCAGGATGCCGAAGGATTTTATGCAGCCGAAACCGACGCACGACGCGAACACGCGATGCCACCGTTCGGGCGGCTGGCCGGGATCATCGTTTCGGGGCCGGACGAGCGCGAGGTGATCGACACCGCCCGGGCCATCGGTCGCGCCGCGCCGGCGGTGGCGGGCACCAGTGTGCTTGGCCCCGCGCCCGCGCCGCTCGCCATGCTGCGTGGCAGGCACCGGCAGCGCCTCTTGGTCCACGCGCGTCGCTCCGCCGATCTGCAGGGCATGTTGCGCGGCTGGCTCGGCGGAGTGGCAGTTCCGTCGAGCGTGCGGGTTAGCGTAGATGTTGACCCCTATAATTTTCTTTGATCGGAATATTTATGTCAGTCCACCGCGTCGCAGTCATCCAGGCCGGGTCCCGGTTGTTCGACACGCCCGCGACGCTTGCCAAGCTGCGGCGGTTGGCGGGTGAGGCAGCAGCGCAGGGCGCAAAGCTTGCCCTGTTTCCCGAGGCATTTGTCGGGGGCTACCCCAAGGGTGTGGACTTCGGCGCGCGCGTCGGATCGCGCACGCCGGAGGGTCGCGACTGGTTCCGGCGGTATTGCGACAGCGCAATTGCCGTCCCCGGCCCGGCGTGTGACGACATGGCCGCTGTGGCGGTGGAATATGCGATGACGCTGGTGGTCGGCGTCATCGAACGGTCGGGCGGCACCCTATATTGCACGGCGCTGACCTTTGGCCCGGATGGCAGTTTGCTTGCCGCCCATCGCAAACTGATGCCGACCGCGATGGAACGGATCATCTGGGGGCAGGGCGACGGGTCGACGATCCCGGTGGTCGATACGCCGGTCGGCAAGGTCGGCGCGGTGATCTGCTGGGAGAACTACATGCCGCTGCTGCGGACTGCGATGTATGCGCAAGGGGTGGAAGTTTATTGCGCCCCGACGGTCGACGACCGTGACACCTGGCCGCTCAGCATGCGTCACATCGCGTTCGAGGGGCGGTGCTTTGTGCTGTCGGCAGTGCAATGGCTGACCCGCGGTGACTGCCCGGATGACTTCCATCCGCGCGAGGGGGATGATCCGGCTACAGTCCTGATCCGTGGTGGCAGCTGCATCGTCGGCCCGCTTGGTGACCTGCTGGCCGGGCCGGTCTATGGCGGCGAAGCGGTGCTGGTCGCCGACCTCGACCTCGACAACATTGCGCGCGGGAAATATGATCTCGATGTCGTGGGACATTATGCGCGGCCAGATGTGTTCCGGCTTGAGATCGATACGACCCCGCGTCCGGGCGTGGCTTTTTCCGCGGTCGGCGTAACCCCGCCGCCTGCCGCTGCGTAGTCGGGTGCAGGTCCACAGGAGTTTGTTTCATGTATCGTCCGCTTCGCACGCTCCTTCTTGCCGCCTCGGCTGCGCTCACCGTGGCAGCCACACCGGGCCCCGGCCTCGCCACCGCCGTCTTTGCCGGCGGCTGTTTCTGGTCGATGGAGCACGACATGGAAAAGGTCGCGGGCGTGACCGACGTGGTGTCGGGCTATGCCGGTGGGCGGCTGGCTAATCCGGCTTACAATGACGTGGTGACCGAGACGACCGGCCACTATGAGGCGGTGCGTGTCACCTATGATCCGCGCCGCATCAGCTATGCCAAGCTGGTCGACGCCTATTTTCACACCACCGATCCAACCGATGGCGGCGGGGCGTTTTGCGACCGGGGCGAGAGCTACGCCCCGGCGGTGTTTGCAACACCCGGGCAGCGCGCCGACGCCGAAGCGGCCAAGGCCCGTGCGGCCAAAATTCTCGGCCGACCGCTCGCCACCAAAATACTTGCAGCTGCCCGCTTTTATCCGGCGGAAGCCTATCATCAGGACTACGCCGCACTGAACAAGCTGCACTATGGCGCCTATCGCATCGGCTGCGGCAAGGACCGGCGATTGGCGCAGCTCTGGGGCGAACAGGGTTGAGGCGGCGTGCGAGGCCGATTCAGGGTCCGACCGTGATCCAGCTCGGTTGCGCCGCGGCGAGGTTTTCGGATGCCCGTGTGACATCAAGGTGAACCGATCACAATTCGGGATATCCGGGCTCCAAAATCTGATGCCTGACTCGGTCAGAGCGGTCGATGATGGGCAAGTTTGGTCTATGCTGCCTTGCAACATGAGAACCTCCATGGTAGGGGCCGCTCGCCCGTGGGGCAGGCCGTTTCCCGTGCCGATTCCGGGCAATTTTTCCGAACCTGATTTGATTGGGCGCGTCGTTGAATAATACAGGCGGCATCGTGACCGGACTTGGCGGACGCTATGCGACTGCGCTGTTCGAGCTGGCGCGCGATGCAAAAACCATTGATGCGGTTGGCAAAAGCCTCGCGACCTTGCGCGGCGCGCTTGATGACAGCGCCGACTTTTCGGCGCTGACCACCAGTCCGCTGGTCGGTCGGGAAGCCGCAAGCCGGGCGATTCTCGCGACCGCCGATGCGATGAAGCTTGATGCGACGACCCGCAATTTTCTCGGTGTCCTTGCATCCAACCGCCGGCTCGGGGCGCTCGGCACCGTGATCCGGGACTTCAACAAACTTGCTGCCGATCATCGGGGCGAGATCAGCGCCGAAGTCACCTCGGCGCATCCCCTGTCGGATGTTCAGGTCGCCAATCTGAAACTCACCCTCAAGACCCAGCTTGGTAGCGACGTTGCTGTCGAGCTCAGGGTTGACCCCGCCATTCTTGGCGGCCTCGTCGTGCGCATCGGTTCGCGCATGGTCGATGGCAGCCTCAAAACGAAAATCGACAGCCTCGCGCTGGCGATGAAAGGCTAGAATATGGATATCCGCGCTGCTGAAATCTCGCAGGTCATCAAGGACCAGATCGCCAATTTCGGCACCGAGGCCCAGGTCTCGGAAGTCGGACAGGTGCTGTCGGTCGGCGACGGGATCGCCCGCGTTTACGGCCTCGACAATGTCCAGGCCGGTGAGATGGTCGAATTCCCCGGCGGCATCAAGGGCATGGCGCTGAACCTTGAGGCCGATAACGTCGGCATCGTGATCTTCGGGTCCGACTCGAAGATCAAGGAAGGCGACACCGTCAAGCGCACCGGGACCATCGTCGATGTCCCGGTCGGCAAGGGCCTGCTGGGCCGCGTCGTCGATGCGCTCGGCAATCCGATCGACGGCAAGGGCCCGATTGTTTCGACCGAGCGTCGCCGTGTTGAATCCAAGGCCCCCGGCATCATCCCGCGTAAGTCGGTGCATGAGCCGATGCAGACCGGCCTCAAGGCGCTTGATGCGCTGGTGCCGGTTGGCCGCGGCCAGCGCGAGCTGATCATCGGAGACCGCCAGACCGGCAAGACCGCTGTCGCCATCGACACCTTCATCAACCAGAAGGCCGCCAACGCCGGGGACGATGAATCGAAGAAGCTGTATTGCATCTATGTCGCGGTCGGCCAGAAGCGCTCGACCGTCGCCCAGATCGTCCGCGCGCTCGAAGAAAATGGCGCGATGGAATATTCGATCGTCGTTGCCGCAACCGCGTCGGAGCCAGCCCCGCTGCAATTCCTTGCGCCCTACACCGGCGTCACGATGGGCGAATTTTTCCGCGACAACGGCATGCACGCCGTCATCGTGTACGACGATCTGTCGAAGCAGGCGGTTGCTTACCGGCAGATGTCATTGCTGCTGCGCCGCCCGCCAGGCCGCGAAGCCTATCCCGGCGACGTTTTCTATCTCCACTCGCGCCTGCTCGAACGCGCCGCCAAGATGAACGACAAGGAAGGCGGCGGATCGCTGACCGCACTTCCGATCATCGAGACGCAGGCAGGCGACGTGTCGGCCTATATTCCGACCAACGTGATTTCGATCACCGACGGCCAGATCTTCCTTGAGACCGAGCTATTCTATCAGGGCGTCCGTCCGGCCATCAACGTCGGCCTGTCGGTTAGCCGCGTTGGCTCGGCTGCACAGACCAAGGCGATGAAGAAGGTCGCCGGGTCGATCAAGCTGGAGCTGGCGCAATACCGCGAAATGGCGGCGTTCGCGCAGTTCGGGTCCGACCTTGATGCCTCGACCCAGCGCCTGCTCAATCGCGGCGCGCGCCTGACCGAGTTGTTGAAGCAGGCCCAGTTTGCGCCAATGCCGTTCGAGGACCAGGTGGTGTCGATCTTTGCCGGGGTGAACGGGTTCCTCGATACCATTCCGGTCCGTGACGTGACCCGCTTCGAGCAGGCGCTGCTCAGCCACATCAAGGCAAACCACGCCGACCTACTGACCGCGATCCGCGACAGCAAGGACATTTCGGACGACACCAAGGGCAAGCTCAATGCCACCCTCGGCGCGTTCGCAAAGTCGTTCGCGTAAGCGACAGGTCCGATGGCCAGCCTCAAAGCCCTGAAGGTCCGCATCACCTCGGTGAAGTCGACCCAGAAGATCACCAAGGCGATGAAAATGGTCGCGGCGGCCAAGCTGCGTCGTGCGCAAGAGGCAGCGGAGGCGGCACGCCCCTACGCGACCCGCATGGCGGCGGTCATGGCCAATCTTGGCAGCCGGGTCGTGGTCGGGCCGCAGTCGCCAAAGCTGTTGGCTGGCACTGGCAGCGATCAGGTCCACCTGCTGGTGGTTGCGACCTCCGAGCGGGGCCTGGCCGGCGCCTTCAACACCAACATCGTCCGCGCCGCCCGCAAAACCGCCGAGCGGCTGCTGGCCGAGGGCAAGACGGTCAAATTCTACCTGATCGGCAAGAAGGGTCGGGCCCAGCTGGCGCGCACCTACCGCGACCTGTTCGTCGAATATGTCGACCTGACCCACGTCAAGCGGCTGGCGTTTTCGGATGCGGGGCCAATCGCCGAGGACCTAGTCCGCCGCTATGCTGCGGGTGAGTTTGACGTGGCGCATTTGTTCTTCGCCCGTTTCCAGTCGGCGTTGGTGCAGGAGCCGACCGAGATGCAGATCATCCCGGTGAAACTGCCGGCAGCCTCGGTGACCGCATCGTCGGGCGTCAGCGCGTCGGTTGAATATGAGCCCGACGAGGAGGCCATCCTTGCCGAGCTGCTGCCGCGCAACGTGGCGGTGCAGGTTTTCCGCGCACTGCTCGAAAACGCCGCTTCGGAGCAGGGGTCACGCATGACCGCGATGGACAATGCGACCCGCAACGCCGGTGACATGATCAACCGCCTGACCATCACCTACAACCGCACCCGTCAGGCCGCGATCACCAAGGAACTCATCGAGATTATTTCGGGCGCGGAGGCGTTGTGACGCGCTTTTCGGTTACTTGGGTGATCCTATCGGCGGGTTGCACTGCCGCGCTCGCGGCGGGTCCGACGCCGACCGAATTTTCTGCGCTTCACTCTGCCCAATGCGAAGACCACGCGGCGCACACACGAAACGTGCGGTGTCGCGGATATGACGAAGAGCCGACTGAGTTTGGCTGCCGCTACGAGCTTCCAGAAGAGGACGGCAGCTGGAAAAGATACGACGCAACTGTTGCGCGCGATGGCGGCAAGTGGGTTTGGCTAGCTGGCGAAACCCGCTGCTCCATTAGCGGCATTTCGAATTTGAGATGAGGAAATAGCCATGGCCAAAAAGCCCACAGCCGCCAGCG
>JAYVLC010000081.1:0-14728 GCA_043759675.1 Sphingosinicellaceae bacterium | reverse complement strand
CGTCAGCGGGGTCCCACCGTCACAGGTCAGCATCGCGCTCCTCCCCGCCTTCGCGAGGACGGACTATATGTAAACACCGCCGGTCCCGCCACACCCCCGGGACCCTCAATTCACCGGGGCCCGCCGCCGGTAGCTGAGCGCCTCGGCGATGTGGACCCGCCCGACTGTCTCGCTGCCGGACAGGTCCGCAAGGGTCCGCGCCACCCTTAGCACCCGGTGATAGCCGCGCGCTGACAACCGCATCGCCTCGGCGGCTTGTGCGAGCAACCGCCGGCCCGGATCGTCGGGGGTGGCAGCCGCCTCCAGCAGCTTGCCATCGGCCTCGGCGTTGGTGCGGGGGCCGCCGACGCCGTAGCGCGCGGTCTGGATGGCGCGGGCCGCTGCCACCCGCCGCGCCACGTCGGCCGTCGTTTCGGCTGGCGGCGGCAATGTCAGGTCGGCGGCGCTGACCGCAAGCACATCGACATGCAGGTCGATGCGGTCGAGCAGCGGGCCGGATACCCGGGCCTGATAGTCGGCGGCGCAGCGCGGGGCCCGCGCGCAGGCGAGCGACGCATCGCCCAGATGGCCGCAGCGGCAGGGGTTCATCGCGGCAATCAGCTGGACCCTTGCAGGGTATTGCACATGGGCTGCGGCGCGCGCGATGATGATCGTGCCAGTCTCCAGCGGCTGCCGCAGCCCATCGAGCACCGGGCGCTGGAATTCGGGCAGCTCATCAAGGAACAACACCCCCAGATGCGCCATGCTGACCTCTCCCGGTCGCGCCTTGGTGCCGCCGCCGACCAGCGCTGGCATCGACGCCGAATGATGGGGGGCGCGGTATGGCCGTTTGCGCAGCAGGCGCCCGCCCTCCAGCGTACCGGCGATCGAGGCGACCATCGAGACCTCCAGCGCCTCTTCGGGCGTCAGGTCGGGCAGGATGCCGGGCAGGCACGCCGCGAGCAAGGACTTGCCCGCCCCCGGCGGCCCGGTCATCAGCAGATTATGTCCGCCTGCCGCCGCGATTTCCAAAGCCCGCTTGGCGGTTTCCTGCCCCTTCACTTCGGACAGGTCCGGGCCGTGCCAGACGGTATCGGCCACCGCCCGCTCGGGTGCTGGCAACAGCTGTACGCCTTTGAGATGATTGAGCAGCGCCAGCAGGTCAGGCGCTGCCACCACTTCAATCCGTCCGGCCCAGGCGGCTTCGGGCCCCTGCGCTGCCGGACAGATCAGCCCGAGATCGTTGGCCGACGCGTGCAGCGCTGCAAGCAGGACCCCCGGCACCGACGACAGCCGCCCATCAAGCCCAAGCTCCCCGACAACGATATAGGCCGACAGCGCCTCCGCATCGACCACGCCCATCGCCCCGAGCAGCCCGAGCGCAATTGCCAGATCATAATGCGATCCTTCCTTGGGCAGGTCAGCGGGGGACAGGTTGACGGTGATCCGGTGGAACGGCAGCGCCAGCCCGATGGCGGCGAGCGTCGCGCGCACCCGCTCCTTCGATTCATTGACCGCCTTGTCGGGCAGGCCGACGACATTGAAGGCGTGCTGGCCCGGTGCAACCTGCACCTGCACATCGACGGTGCGCGCCTCCAGCCCCAGAAACGCCACCGTCGCCACATGCGCGACCATCCACTCACCCCGCTTTGCCCAGCCTGTCACAGTAAGCGCTTGCGACCCGCCACCAACCCGGCCAACCGGACGGGTGCGGGGCGGCCGCGATCCGGCTGGCGGGGTCCACACCCGGACGCGGCCCCCCATTTCCGGACGGGTTGCACGGGGCGAACCGGGCAACTATCTTTTGGTCGAGGGGGATCGTCGTCTGTTTGTGCGTATTGCAGTATCGAAGTCCCTTCGTCCCCGAGGATCAGCATGTCATTGAAGCGTATCCCCATCTGGGCATGGGGCGTGGTCGTCATTGCCATTGTCGGCGCATTCCTGCTGTTTCGGGATCCGGCTGCCAAGGTCGAGTACAAGACGTCGACCGTCGAACGCGGCGACATCGTCACCTCGATTTCGGCGTCGGGCAAAATCCGGGCGGTCAACACCGTGGAGGTTGGTTCGCAGTTGTCCGGGCAGGTGACCGAGCTGTTTGCCGATTTCAACACGCCGGTCAAAAAGGGGCAGATTCTGGCGCGGATTGACCCCTCAACCTTTGCAGCGCGTGAGGCCCAGAACAGCGCGCTGGCCGCCGGAGCGACGGCACAGGTTGCGCAAGCGCAGGCAGCGCTGACCGAGGCGCAGCGCGATTTTGCGACCAAATCGGCGCTTGTCGCCAATGGCTTTGTCTCCAAACGCAGCATCCAGACCGTGGAGGCCGCCGTCAATCAGGCCCGTGCACAACTGGCCTCGGCGCGGGCGTCTGTGGCGCAAAGTCAGGCGGCGTTATCGCAGGCGCGGATCGATGTGACCCGCACCTATATCCGGGCACCGGTCAACGGCACGGTGATCGACCGGTCGATCAATCTGGGCCAGACCGTGGCTGCCAGTTTGCAGGCCCCGAAGTTGTTCATCATCGCCGAGGATCTGTCGCGGATGCAGGTCGAGGCCGCCGTCGACGAGGCCGATATCGGCCGAGTCAAAAAAGGCCAGTCGGTTGACTTTACCGTCGATGCCTATCCCGATGATACGTTCAAAGGCTCGGTCAGCGAGGTCCGCATTGCGGGCATCGAGACATCAAATGTCGTCACCTACACCGTCATCATCACCGCGGCGAACCCTGACGGCAAACTCCTGCCCGGCATGACCGCCAATGCCAATATCATTCTTGGCGAAGTCCGGGATGTGGTGAAGGTCCCGGTTGCGGCCCTGCGCTACACGCCCGCCGGTGATCCCGGCGCTGTGGGGGGAGCTCAGGCCGCCGCTGGGGGCAATCCGCTTGGTGGCGGCATCAATCCGGGCATGTTCCGCCGTTTTGGCCGTCCCGATCCGGCAGCGATTGTCGAGCGGATGACCCAGGGCCTTGAGGCGACGCCGGAACAGCGCAAATCGATCACGGCGATTGTTGAACAGTCGATGCAGCAATCGAGCGGCCCCGGCGCCGACCGCAGCGCCCGTCAGAAAGCCCGCGCTGCGATGCGGGCCCAGGTCGCAGCCCTATTGACCCCGGAACAGCGGATCAAGTTTGAGGCGATGCAGCCTTCGGGCGGGCGTGGGCGCGGCAGCGCAGGTGGCAAATCCGGCGGCGTTTGGGTTCTGGACGCAAAGGGTGAGCCCCAGCGGCGGTTCGTTCGCACCAGCACCGGCGACGAGGAGTTCGCAGCCCTGCGCGGTGGGCAGCTGAAGGCCGGCGACAAGGTCATCACCGGGGAGGTCATCCCCGACGAGGACGCCGCCAAGTGAGCCAGCCGCCGATCATCGTCGCGACCGACGTCCGCAAGGACTATAGGATGGGTGACACCGTCGTTGCAGCGCTCGCCGGTGTCACGCTGACGATAGGCCGTGGCGAAATGGTTGCGGTGATGGGGCCGTCCGGCTCGGGCAAATCGACGTTCATGAACCTGGTCGGGGCGCTTGATGTTCCGACTTCGGGCTCGATCCGCGTCGACGGCGTCGCACTGGAAACCGCCGACAGCGAAGCACTCGCCAGTTTGCGGTCGCGCGCCGTCGGGTTTGTATTTCAGCAGTTCCAGCTGCTTGCCCGTTTGCCGGCGATCGACAATGTTGCGATGCCGCTGCTCTATGCTCGCCAGTTCAACGGCGAGCCCAGGGCCGTGGCTCGGGACCGGTTGGCGCGGGTCGGCCTTGCCGACCGGGTGCATCATCTGCCGACCGAGCTTTCGGGCGGTCAGCAGCAGCGTGTCGCCATTGCCCGGGCCCTCGTCAACGAACCATCGATCCTGCTTGCCGACGAGCCGACCGGCGCGCTCGACAGCCGCACCGGTGAAAGCATCATCCAGCTTTTCCAGCAGCTGAACGCCGGTGGCCAGACCGTCATCATCGTCACCCACGACGAACAGGTCGCCAGAGCCTGCAACCGCATCGTCCGGTTCCGCGACGGGTTGGTCGTCACCGACGAGATCAACACCAACGTCTGGCGTCCCCAACCCGCAGCAGAGGTCGCCTGATGCACATCACCGCCGCCTCCCGTCTCGCGCTCGGGTCGCTCCGCGCCCACAAACTGCGCTCGATCCTGACGATGTTGGGCGTCATCATCGGCGTCCTGTCGGTGGTGACCCTGGTTTCCATCGGGGCGGGCGCAAAGCAGCAGATCAGCCAGCAGGTCAAGGCGCTCGGGACCAACATCCTGATGCTGACGCCGGGTTTTGGCCGGAACGGACCGGTCCGCACGTCGGGCGGCGGGACGCCACTTACCGAGCGCGACGCCATCGCAATTGGCAAACAGGTGTCCGGTGTCACCGTCTCCGTTCCGGTGCGCCAGGGCGGCGGCCAGCTCGTCGCTGATGGGGCGAATTGGTCCAGCCAGATCATTGGCACGACCACCGAAATCATCATCGCCCGGGATTGGAGCCTTGCCGACGGTCGCATCTTCACCGCGGCCGAACAGCGCGGGGGCGGCAAGGTCGCCGTGATCGGCCAAACGGTCGCCAAGCAGCTATTCTCGGGCGCGTCGCCAATCGGTCGGACCATTCGCGTCAACCGCATCCCCCTGACCGTCATCGGTGTGCTGACCCCCAAGGGGCAGAACATGCTCGGCCAGGATCAGGATGACGTCGTCGTCGTGCCGCTGAAAACCGCGCAGTCGCGGTTGCTTGGCGGCAGCGATCGCGCGCCGGGCGAGGTCAACCAGATCATCATCAAGGCCTCGTCAGGATCGGCGCTGGCACAGGTGCAGCGCGACGTTGACGCGCTGATGCATGAACGCCAACGCCTCGCCCCGGAGGAGGCGGCGAGCTACAACCTGCGGAACCTGTCCGAACTGCTGGCGCTGAGCACGGCGACAACCGGCGTGATGACCGCACTGCTTTCGTCAATTGCCAGCGTGGCGCTGGTGGTTGGCGGCATCGGCATCATGAACATCATGCTGGTCTCGGTCACCGAACGGACCCGCGAGATCGGCCTCCGCATGGCCGTTGGCGCCCGCCCCGGCGACATTTTGCTGCAATTCCTCACCGAGGCGGCGATGTTGTCGGTGCTCGGCGGGATCATCGGCATCGCGCTCGCGCTGCCGCTCTGCTTTGCCATCGCGACATTTGCCGGCTGGACAGTGACAGTTGCCCCGCAGGTGGTGATCCTGTCGGTGCTGTTTTCTGCCGCCATCGGCCTGATCTTCGGCTTTTATCCAGCCCGACGCGCCAGCCGCCTGATCCCGATTGAGGCGCTGCGCTACGATTGAGCGGCTCGGCTATTTGAGCAGCGTCGCCTGCCAGAATTGCAGGGCTGACCAGAACGCATAGTCCTGATTTTCCTTCTTGGCATAGCCATGCCCCTCATTTTTGGCGAGGAGGTGCCATGCCGTACCGCCGTTGCTGCGGACCGCATCGACCATCTGGCTGGCCTCGGAAGCGGGTACGCGCGGATCATTGCCGCCGGTCACGACGAACAGCGGCATTTTCAGCTCGGCAGACCGGGTCATCGGCGAAATCTTCAGCAGCTGGGCGCGCTGCTTTGGGTCACGCTCGTCGCCATATTCCACCCGGCGCAGGTCGCGCCGATAGCTTTGGGTGTTCTGGAGGAATGTGACAAAGTTGGAGATTGCGACGGTGCACTGCGCGCTGCGCAGTTGGGCTGCGAACCGGATCGCCGCTGCATAGCACATATAGCCGCCATAGCTGCCGCCCGCGACCGAGATGCGCGTCGCGTCAAGGCCGGCATCCTTGGCCAACACGTCAAGCATCGGCCCGAGGTCCTTGACCGAATCCTCGCGCTTGAACGGCCCGTTGTCGAGCCCGACAAAGCGTTTGCCATAGCCGGTTGAACCCCGGACGTTCGGGTAGAATATCGCGATGCCCAGTTCGTTGATCAGGTAATTGTTGCGGCCCTGAAACCCGGGACGCGACTGACCCTCCGGCCCGCCATGGATGCTGAACATCACCGGCCGCTTGCCGGCAAACTTTGCCGGATCGGGCCGGTACAGGAAGCCCGACACCTCGACCCCGTCAAAGCTTTTGACCTTGATCAGTTCCGGCTCGCGATTGGCGGCTGCGTCAAGCCCGCCGGTCTCGCTCTGGGTCCAGCGCGTCACGGCCATGGTTTTGGGATCGAGCGCCCAGACATCGGCAGGCGATGTCGCGCTGCTCATCGAAAAACCAACTGTTCCCCACGGTGCAACCTCGACGCCGCCAATCACGCCGGGTGGCAATTTGGCTTCGCCGATGGGCGCGCCGGTCCTGGGGTCCAGCAACCGCAGCTTCGACGTGCCCGCTTCGTTCACCACATAGGCGATGAAACTACCATCGTCTGCAAGATCGAAGCTCTCGACGTCCCAATTGGCCTCGGGATTAAGCGGTTTGAACTTGCCGTCGGTGCCAAGAATGCCGAGGCGCGCAAAATCACTGCCGCGATCCGTTGTCACAAAAAGCGTCCCGTCGGGGCCGTACGCGCCGCCGCCAAACGCCGCTTTCTCACCGTCCGGCGTGAGGCGCTTCAGGGCACCCGTGGCGACATCCATCTCGAACAGCTCGGACCGCTCGACCGACAGGGAATGTCCGACCAGGGCTTTGGTACCGTCAGCTGAAAAATCAGCGATCTGCCAGCCGCCCCCCGAAACCTGCGCGACCATGCGGCTGGTCTTCGGATCGCGGGGGTCCATGATATAAAGGTCGCTGTCGGTCCCGTTGCGGCGGGTAGACGAATAGGAAACCAGCCGACCATCCTTGCTCCAGGCCCCGGCGGCGTTGCGGCTTTTGCCGTCAGTCAGCAACGTCAGCTGGCCTTTCTCGACCCGGTAGAGCTGGAAAAACTCATCGCCGCCGACATCTTTTTGCGCCAGCAGCACATCGCCTTTGCCCGGTGAATAGCTGGCGCTCGCCAGCGGCTCGGCCTCGAAACTGATCTGGGTTCGGGCGGCACCCGGTGCCGCAACCCGGTGCAGCTGCGCGCTGTTGCCAAATCGTGTCGCGATCAGCGCCGCGCGTGTCGCCGGGTCCCAGCCAAGAAAGCCAGCGGTCCGGAACTCCAGATACGGGCGCGTCGCTGCTGCAAGGGCGGATGGAACTGGCGGAATGTTGTCGATCACCAACGCTGCCGGCGGCGCAATCACGCCGCTTCCTTGCGCCATCGCCGTTGAAGCGATCAGCCCGGCCACGATAACCCCTGCAACTCGCATGCTCGTCTCCCTGATTTGTGCTGCCCATCGGCCAGCGTGACCCCTTGTTCAGCCGTGACAACCCTCGGCGTGGGCACCGCTGGCCCGCACCGCTGCAACTTCGGCCTTGGCGGCGTCGATGTCGGCCCGGAAGTCCGATGTTCCGGCGATCCGGGCAAATACGGCGCTGCCCAGCAATCGGCCGGCCATCACATCGCTTGGGTAATGGACCTGGCAGACAACCCGATTGTCACCGACCGACCGACCCCAGTTGAGCGCCTCTGCGGCGCGGTCCGGCGCGATTTCAGCCAGAATCATGCCCCAAAGCCAGCCGACACCGGCATGACCACTGGGGTAGGAATAGCCGATGCCCTTTTTGATATCCTCTGGGGGGTAGCACGGGATGATTTTCGGGTTGCCGACAAAGGGACGAGGCCGCTGCCAGACCGACTTTGACTGGTCGCTTGCCGCAGAAAGGTCCGCGCCCGCGCGCAGCAGCAGTTTGTAAAATGTCGGCGCATTTTCCGGCGTCAACTTTGCATCCACGGCACACAGCATCCGGGCACGCGCCTCTGGTGAGCGCAAGCGGAGTTCGGCCACGGCGTTTTTCCACGCGACCGGGTCGTATTTGTCGTGGGCCATCTTCACAGCCTCGCGGTCGGCCTTTTCTGCCAATGAACCACGCACCGGTGGTGGCGGCAGATAGCGGGCGGCGTCGATCACACCGGTGGCTGTGGCATAGCCCGTCGGCGGGGCCATCTGTTGCGCCCAGAGCGCAGTCGCGCCCAGCAGCGCAGTGGCTGCGATCAATCCCGTCTTGAGGCGCATTGCGACTTTCTCCATTTCAGCTAGCATGGATGCACGGCAAACCCGACCGGACGCAATCGCCTTTTTTTTGCGCGACGGTTCGGCCTGACCGTGTGGTAAGTTGCACACAGCCCTTGATGTTTTGACCCAGAGCGATGATCTTTTCTATCAGTTCCTTCGCACCCCGAAGGCCAGTTTGACGAAAGAGCAGGCGTTCCATGCCGTCATTTGCCCGTGAACTTGAACACAGCCTCCACAACGCGCTGGCCGAGGCGAGCCGCCGTCATCATGAATATGCGACGCTGGAACATTTGCTGTTCGCGCTGATCGGCGACAGCCATGCGTCTGCGGTGATGCGGGCAAGCGGCGTCGATCTGGAGGAGCTAGCCAAGCAGGTCGCGCTGTATCTCGACACCGAACTGGATACGCTGAAGGCTGATTCGACGGTTGATCCGTCCCCGACCGCCGGATTCCAGCGGGTGGTGCAACGTGCGATCCTGCACGTGCAATCATCCGGGCGCGACGATGTGACCGGCGCAAATGTGCTGGTTGCCCTGTTCTCGGAGCGCGAAAGCCACGCGGTGTTTTTCCTCCAGCAGCAGGACATGACCCGGCTCGATGCGGTGTCCTATATCAGCCACGGCATCGCCAAGACCCCTGGCCTTGGTGAGACCAAGGTGGTTCGCGGCGCCGACAAGCCGGAGGAACCTGAGGTCAAGGACCCGAAGAAGGACAGCGCGAAGGGCGGCGAAAGCGCGCTCAAACAGTTCACCGTCAACCTCAATGAGAAATCAAAGCAGGGCAAAGTCGATCCCCTGATCGGCCGGATGGCCGAGGTCGACCGGACGGTGCAAATCCTGTGCCGCCGCTCCAAGAACAACCCGCTTTATGTCGGTGAACCTGGCGTCGGGAAAACGGCTATTGCCGAAGGGCTGGCGCGCAAGATCGTTGAGGGCGACGTGCCGGAGGTGTTGCTGCCTGCGGTGATTTATTCGCTCGATATGGGCGCGTTGCTGGCTGGCACCCGGTATCGCGGTGATTTCGAGGAGCGGCTGAAGGCGGTGGTGAACGAGCTCGAAAAACTGCCCGATGCGGTGCTGTTCATTGACGAAATCCACACGGTGATCGGGGCAGGGGCGACGTCAGGCGGCGCGATGGATGCGTCAAACCTTTTGAAACCGGCGCTGTCGTCGGGTGCCATTCGCTGCATCGGCTCCACGACCTACAAGGAGTTCCGCAACCATTTCGAGAAGGACCGCGCGCTGCTGCGCCGGTTCCAGAAGATCGATGTCAACGAGCCAAGCCTTGAGGACACGATCAAGATCATGACCGGCCTCAAGCCCTATTATGAGGCGCATCACAAGGTTCGGTACACGCCTGAGGCGATCAAGGCGGCGGTTGACCTGTCCGCCCGCTACATCAACGACCGCAAGCTTCCCGACAAGGCAATCGACGTGATCGACGAGGTTGGCGCGTCGCAGATGCTGGTGCCGCTCCACAAGCGCAAGAAGGTGATCACTGCAAAAGAGGTCGAGGCCGTCATTGCCACCATGGCCCGCATCCCGGCGAAATCGGTCTCGACCGACGACAAGCAGGTGCTGGCAACCTTGAATGCCGATCTGAAGCGCGTGGTGTTCGGGCAGGATGCCGCAATCGACCGGCTGGCCTCGGCGATCAAGCTCAGCCGGGCCGGTTTGCGCGAGCCTGACAAGCCCATCGGGTCCTACTTGTTCTCCGGCCCGACCGGGGTGGGCAAAACCGAAGTCGCGCGCCAGCTGGCGTCGATTCTGGGCATCCCGCTGCAACGCTTCGACATGTCCGAATATATGGAACGCCATTCGGTCAGCCGGTTGATCGGCGCGCCGCCGGGCTATGTCGGCTTCGACCAGGGCGGCCTGCTGACTGACGCCGTCGACCAGCAGCCGCATTCGGTGCTGCTGCTCGATGAGATCGAAAAGGCACACCCCGACCTGTTCAACATCCTGTTGCAGGTGATGGACAACGGCAAACTGACCGATCACCACGGGAAAACCGTCGATTTCCGCAACACCATCCTGATCATGACGACCAACGCCGGGGCCGCCGACATGGCGCGTGAAGGCGTCGGCTTTGGCAGCACGACTCGCGAGGGGGAGGATGAAGAGGCGATCAAGCGGATGTTCACGCCGGAATTCCGCAACCGGCTCGATGCCATCGTTGCGTTCGACTATCTGCCGCCGTCGGTCGTCGCGATGGTCATCGACAAGTTCGTGCTCCAGCTCGAGCTGCAACTGGCGGAACGCGAAGTCCACATTGTGCTCGATGACCCAGCGAAGTCGTGGCTGATCGAGCGCGGCTATGACAAGGCCTATGGGGCCCGTCCGACGGCACGGCTGATCCAGGAAAAGATCAAACAGCCGCTCGCCGAG
This sequence comes from Sphingosinicellaceae bacterium, assembly GCA_043759675.1. Classification (GTDB taxonomy): domain Bacteria; phylum Pseudomonadota; class Alphaproteobacteria; order Sphingomonadales; family Sphingomonadaceae; genus JADCGM01. The sequence goes on along the minus strand of JAYVLC010000081.1, from coordinate 4,324 downwards.
GAACTGCTGTTCGGCAAGCTGGTCCACGGCGGCGAGGTGCGCGTCCACCTGAAGGATGGCGCACTGGCGTTCGAGATCACCGCCGCCGCCCCGAAGCCGAAGCGCGGGTCGAAGAAGAAAGTGACCGAGGCGGTTTAGAGTCGTTTCAGCTGAATGGAAACGCCCACCGAGCCCGCTCATCCTGAGCGAAGTCGAAGGACGCAGTGTCGACTTGGGCGCGTCCTTCGACTTCGCTCAGGATGAGCGGGGATATGTGATTCAATCGAGCTGAAACAGACTCTAGCGAGCTGGCAAAACCTACCCGAGCCGCCCCCGGTGCCAGCGGAGGTGATCCTCTATGAAGCTGGCGATGAAATAATAGCTGTGGTCGTAGCCCGGTTGCATCCGGAGCGTCAGCGGGATGCCGGCACCGGCACAGGCCTTGGCCAACCGGTCGGGCCGGAGCTGATTGGCGAGGAACGGGTCGGCGTCGCCCTGATCGACGAGTAGCGCGGGCACCCGCGCCCCGTCCTCGATCAACGCAACCGCATCATGCGCCCGCCATTTCGCCCGGTCTGGGCCGAGGTAAGCGGTCAGCGCTTTCTCTCCCCATGGTACCTGCGAGGGCGCAACGATCGGGGAGAAGGCGGAAACCGAGCGATAGCGATCCGGGGCCGCCAGACCAAGCGTCAGCGCACCATGGCCGCCCATCGAATGGCCAGTGATGGCTTGGGCGGACATGTCAGCGGGGAAATGTGCTGCCAGCAGTTGCGGCAGCTCGCAGGTGACGTAGCTCCGCATCCGGAAATGCGGTGACCAGGGTGTTTCGGTGGCATCGACATAAAAGCCGGCGCCCTGCCCGAGATCATAGGCCTCGTCATTGGCCACGCCGTCACCGCGCGGCGATGTGTCGGGCGCGACGAGCATGAGCCCGAGTTCGGCCGCCACCCGCTGCGCCCCGGCCTTGACCGTGAAATTTTCCTCGGTGCAGGTCAGACCGGCAAGGAACCACAGCACCGGGAACGGGCCGGGCCCTGGCGGTGTGAACACGGCAAAGCGCATCGGGGTGCCGGTCTCGGTCGAAGTGTGGCGATAGAAGCCCTGGGTGCCGCCAAAACATTGGGCTGTGGATAAGATTTCGAATGGCATGAGTCAGAAGGCCTTTGCAGCGGAAGTTTGGGCAGCGCCGACATGCGCGGTGCCGCGCGCCTCGGCAAGCCGGGTTTGGCGTTCGCGTTCGGCGTAGCCGGCGCGCTGCGCGTCGGTGCGGCTGGCATGGCAGGCCGGGCAACTGACGCCGGACACATAAAGCGCCGAGGCACGGCTGTCCGGGTTCAACGGCGTCCGGCAGGCGCGGCACAGCTCGTGGGTGCCCTGCGCGAGGCCATGTCCGATGGTGACGCGTTCGTCAAAGACGAAACACTCCCCGTCCCACAGGCTTTGCTCGGCGGACACAGTCTCCAGATATTTGAGAATGCCGCCTTGCAGGTGATAGACCTCGTCCAGCCCTTCGGACTTCAGGAAGGCGGTTGCCTTTTCGCAGCGGATACCGCCGGTGCAGAACATCGCGACCTTCGGCGCGGGGCCTTGGCCAAGCAGTTCATCGCGGTTGGCGCGGAACCAGGCCGGAAATTCGCTGAATGCCTTGGTTTTGGGGTCGATAGCGCCCGCAAAACTGCCGACGGCGACTTCATAATCGTTACGGGTGTCGATGAGGATTGTCCCCGGCTCAGCGATCAGGGCATTCCAATCGGTGGGGTTAACATAATGGCCGACGCCGGACAGCGGATCGATGTCTGGCTGCCCCATGGTGACGATTTCGCGCTTGATGCGGACCTTCATGCGGTGAAACGGCATTGTCGCCGCCCGCGCGGTTTTGACGGCAAGATCGGCGCAGCCGGGCAGGGTGCGGATGTGCGCCAGAACCGCATCAATTGCAGTGTCGGACCCGGCAACGGTGCCGTTGATCCCCTCCGGCGCAATCAGCAGCGTCCCCTTAACGCCGTGATCGGCGCAAATGCCCGCAAGTGGCTCGCGTAGCGCCGCACAATCATCAAATCGGGTGAAACGATAGAGCGCGGCGATGCGGATCGGAAGGTCGGCTCCCGTCACATCCCCACGCTCCATCGCATCAAAGGTCAACGGCTCACAGGCGCTTCAGGGCGCACAGCTTGTTGCCGTCGGGGTCGCGCAAATAGGCGAGGTACAGCTTGCCAAAACTGCCTTCCCGGACGCCCGGCGGGTCTTCGCAAGCCGTCCCACCGTTGGCGACGCCGGCTGCATGCCATGCATCGGCCTGCGCAGGCTCCATTGCAAAGCCGATTGTCGCGCCGTTCGCATGGGTGGCAGGCTCCCCGTTGATCGGCGGGGTCACCATGAACAAGCCGCCATTGTGCATGTACATCAGCCGGTTGTTGGGGTCTTTCGTACCGGCCTTGCCGCCCATTGCGGTGAAGGTGGCGTCGTAGAAAGTCTTCGATTTGTCGATGTCGTTGCTGCCGACCATCATGTGACTATACATTTTGCTCAGTCCTTCCTCGTTGCGGATTCCATATCGTCCGAAAGCGTCAGATCAATCCGCCGAGCGGGCTTGAGGGATCGGCATAGCGGCGCACCCCCATCCGTCCGGCACGGTAGGCAAGTCGCCCCGCCTCGACGGCGGCTTTCATCGCGCGGGCCATCAGGATCGGGTCCTTGGCCTCGGCGATGGCGGTGTTCATCAACACACCGTCGCAGCCGAGCTCCATCGCGACGGCGGCATCGGACGCAGTGCCGACACCGGCGTCAACCAGCACCGGGACTTTGGAGCCTTCCTTGATCAGCCGGATCGTCACCCGGTTCTGGATACCAAGGCCGGACCCAATCGGCGCGCCAAGCGGCATGACCGCCACCGCGCCTGCATCCTCGCAGCGCTTGGTCATCACCGGATCGTCGGTGCAATAGACCATGACTTCAAACCCGTCTTTGGCCAGCGCTTCGGTCGCACGAATGGTTTCGATCATGTCGGGATACAGCGTCTTGGCTTCGGCAAGGACCTCCAGCTTGACCAGGGTCCAACCGCCCGCCTCGCGCGCCAGCCGCAGCGTGCGCATCGCATCCTCGGCGGTGAAACAACCGGCGGTGTTGGGCAGATAGGTGATGCGTTTGGGGTCGATATAGTCGGTCAGGATCGGCGCGCCCCGGTCGGCGATATTCACCCGCCGCACCGCGACCGTGACGATCTCCGCCCCCGACGCCTCGACGGCGGCAGCGTTTTGGGCGAAGTCCTTATATTTGCCGGTCCCGACGATCAGCCGGGACCGGAAGGTCCGGCCAGCAACGGTCCAGCTATCGTCGTCAAGCACGGGCAAACCCTCTCCGCCACCAACAAAATGTACCACCTCAAGCGCGTCGCCAGCCGCCAGAGGCTGGGTCGCATAGGTTGATTTCGGCACGATGCAAAGATTGCGCTCAACCGCGACCTTGGCCGCCACCAGCCCAAGGTCTGCCAGCAGGCCAGCGACGGTCGAGCCCGCCGCAATCCGCCGCAGCTCGCCGTTGACCGTGACCGACAGAAGTTCGTTCATGACAGGAGGCGGTAGGGCGTGGCGTCGGAGGCGTCAATTCGTTGTGTGTTCTTCATCACCTACACTCGTCCGCAACGCCGGTTAGAGGGCGTACGACATCGCGACGTTGCACAGCGCCTGCCGACGATTTGCCGCCCGCACCCCGGCCAGTTGGCCGGGTAGCGGATGGCCGCGCGGTCCGCGACAATGCGCCGGCGTGACCTGCCCCGGTTGAACAGCGGACGCCCGGGCAAACCGGGTTGGAATTGCGCAGCGGCAGGGACTGGGCCACGAGGGTCGTCACGGGGAGGTTGGACATGAGCGCTAAAATCGCACGCGGCAGTGGCGATGAGGGGGGCGGGCCGGGCGGCGGGCCGGGTCTCGCAACCGCACAGACGGCGGCGCAGCGGACGGCGACCGTGGTGGACACCGACGCGGTTTATTGGCGAACTGGCCTGCGCAGCACGATGTTCCGCCCGATGAAGAAATCGACGACCGTCCGGCTGGATGCCGATGTCCTCGATTGGCTCAAGGCGCGCGGCAAGGGCTACCAGACCCGCCTGAACGCCCTGCTGCGCGAGGCGATGCGCAAGGATGTGAGCTGAGTGGGGACGAGGTTCTGCCGACGCGGTCCCGAAAAATCGGGCGATGGCCACGCACCAAATACCCGGTCGCGCCATTCGGCGGCCGGGAGACAACAGGGACCGGCGCGTTCCGTGCAACGACGCTCGGGGCTCGGTGGCTGACGACGTTTGTAGCATAGCCGCACCGAGGCTAGTGTCCGGAGCCTTGGCCCGGCG
>JAYVLC010000080.1:0-6144 GCA_043759675.1 Sphingosinicellaceae bacterium | reverse complement strand
GCCTCGGCGGCCGTCAGTCGGCGCAGCGAATTGGTCAGACTGTCGAACGCACCTGACTGTCCGGCGGGTGCGAGCGTCACAAAGCCATAGGCCTGATCCGTCGCGAATTGGTAGGCGGTGACGGTCACGTCGGTCGTGCCGCCCCGGGTCGCGACCCGCAGCGGCAGCACATAGGCGTCGAGCCCGTTGATCGTTGTTCGGGTTGGTTGTCCGCGCTGCACGTCCTGACCCTGCCCAATCACCTGCGCAGCGGCCCGACTGGCATAGCCTTCAAGTCCGTCCGCCCCGAGTCGCCCGCCGGCAAACTGGGCTTTCAATCCGTCCGCACGAACCATCGTGACGGCGTCTGGCTCATTCTGCAGCGTAAATCCCGGCGGCGCGGTAAAACGCAGCAACAGCTGCGGGTGTGCAAATGTCCGATCGTCAAGATAGCCCTGTGCCGGATCATCGCCAAACAGCAGGCCGTTCACCGCTGCAAGATATTGTGCCCGGTTTCGCGGTTTGGTTCCGACCGGAACGCCGGTGGCCCTGGCCTGCGCGGTTGCGCGGGTGATGCGATCCCTCGTCAATGGGTGGCTCCGGGCAAAGGCCGGAACCGCGGCGGCCCGGTCGGTCCCGAGCAGCTTGGTTTGCAAGGCTTCGTCCCGGCTGAGCGCGTCGAGCATGTCGGCAGCTGCATAGGGATCATAGCCGGCGCGACCGGCGAACCGGACCCCGAGGTCATCCGCCTCAAACTCCTGGCTCCGGGAATAGGACTGAACGAGATTTTGCCCGAGAAAATTTGCGATCTGGCCTGCGGTGTCACCCAGTACGACATTTGCAAGGATCGCCCCAAGCCCGGAGACGGTCGCGCGGCGCTGGCGTTTTTGCGAATGGCGGGCCGCGATATGGCCGATCTCGTGGCCAAGCACGCTGGCAAGTTCTGCTTCATCGCCCATGATCGCGAGCAGTCCGCGCGTGACGTAGATATAGCAGCCCGGCACGGCAAATGCGTTGACCACGGTCGAATTCAACAGCGTGACGGTGCATTCGTTTCCGGCTGTGGCAAGCCCGGATTGCACCGCGATAGTCTTGCCGACCCTGTCGACCAGCGCAACGCCCGGCCCGGCATAGGCGCCGCCGAACTGTTTCAGGATTTCGGGATGCTGCTGCGCCCCGATCTGCCTGTCCCGCGCGCTGACGCTCTGCGATGACGCGGCCGATGCAACGCTGATCGAAAGTGCTGCGGCAGCAACAAGGAGGGGGGAAAAACGGGACATCAGACCTCCGATATTTGGGACCTACGCGGCGCGGCCCATGGCAAGGAACTTGCGTCGCCGATCAGCGCGCAGCGCATCGCCGGTCATGCCCGCAAGCCCCTGCAATTCCTTGGCGACCGCGTCACCAAGCCGGTCGATCGCGGCACCCGGATCCCGGTGCGCACCGCCCGGCGGTTCCGCCACGATGGTGTCGATCACGCCAAACCGCTTGAGGTCCTGCGCGGTCAGCTTCATCGCCTCGGCCATGTCCTGGGCCTTGGCAGCGGTGCGGAACAGGATCGATGATCCGGATTCGGGTGAAATGACCGAATAGGTCGAATGTTCGAACATGATGACCCGGTTGCCGGTGGCGATTGCCAGCGCGCCGCCGGACCCGCCTTCGCCGACAATGGATGCAACAAATGGTACGCGGACGTTGAGGCAGGCCTGCGTTGATCGCGCCACGGCCTCGGCCTGTCCGCGCTCCTCGGCCTGTACGCCGGGAAACGCACCGGCGGTATCGACAAACGTCAGCACGGGAAGGCCGAACCGGTCGGCCATTTCAAGCAATCGCACTGCCTTCCGATAGCCCTCGGGCTTTGCCATGCCGAAATTATGCTTCAGCCGTGACGCGGTATCATTGCCTTTCTCGTGGCCCATGACCATCACGGCGGTGCCACGAAACCGGGCGAAGCCGCCGATGATCGCGGCATCTTCGCCAAACTTCCGGTCGCCAGCCAGCGGGGTAAAATCCTCGAACAAGCGATCAAGGATGTCGACAAGATGTGGCCGTGCCGGGTGTCGGGCGACCTGGGTTTTCTGCCACGGCGTCAGTTTGGCGTAAGTCTGGCGCAGCAGGGCCTCGGCCTTGGCTTCCAGCTTTTTGACTTCGGGCGCGATGTCGGCCCCACCATCTGCGGCCTTCAGCGCGGCAATCCGCGCCTCAAGTTCGGCAACGGGCTTCTCGAAATCGAGGTAGGTGGTCATCGGGGCGGATTAGGCGGGCTTGGCGGCCGGGTCAACGCGGGCGTCGCCCAGCGGGTGCCGCGCGTTGACCATCTCGACCAGATGTCGGGTCCCGACATGCGTGTAGATTTGCGTTGTCGAAATGTCAGCGTGGCCGAGCATGGTCTGCAGGGTCCTGAGGTCGGCACCGCCCTCAAGGAGATGAGTCGCAAAGGCGTGGCGCAGGACGTGCGGGCTGATCCGGTCGGCAGGAAGCCCGGCTTCCGCGGCGATTTCCTTCACGATCTGGAACAAGCGCACGCGTGATAAATGCGACTTGCCGCTGGGGAACAGCAATTTGGCATCAGCTGGCAGATGTGTGGAATGCGCAGCTACCGCACTCAGGGCGCGGCTGCTTACCGGGACCATCCGCTCCTTGCCGCCCTTGCCGCGCAACACGGCGTAGGGGCGTCCGGGCTGGATCGCGCTTCTGGGCAGCGAGACCAGCTCGGTTGCCCGCAGCCCCGATCCGTACAGCAGCTCCATCAGGGCCCGCAGGCGCAGATTGCCAGCGTCAGGTCGATCCGCACAGCGTGCATCGACGACGTCGAACAGCCGTTCGACATCACTGGTACTGAGGGATTTTGGCAGCGGGCGGGCGGCGACCGGCTTTGGCATGTCGCGCGCAGGATCGTCGCCGCGGTGCCCCTCGTCGACAAGGAAGCCGAAGAATCGGCGGAGGGTGGACCCCTTGCGCGCCAGCGTCGCCCGGGTCAGCCCTTGCCATGCCACTGCCAGTCCAGAGAGCGCCTGTGTATCGGCGATCGCAAGCTTGCCGCCGAGCAGATTGCTCGCGCCGCACAGGTCGCGTCGATAGGCCAGAAGGGTATTTTTCGCAGCACCGCGTTCGGACGCAAGCATGTCAAGAAACAGCGCGATCGCCTGGTCATCGCCAAGCGCGTTCATGCGCGTGTCAGGGCCTCGACCGCCAGCATTTGCGCCTCGTGCATCCGTCCGATCCGCCGATAGGCTGCGATGATGTGTTGCAGGTGGCGGGGTGGCACCCCGGCCCAATTGGTCTGCAAGCCGGTCGCTGCGAGCAGGGCAACCTCGCCCACCCGCCCGGCGGCGGCGGCGGCGTCAATTGCGCGCGTCCACATATTGTCCAACGCCGGGACATCCAGACCATCGAGTCGGCCTGCCCAGTTTGCGCCGGGGCGGCCAAGCCCATCGAGCGCAGCAGCCAGCAGCCGGGCCCGCCGTGTTGCGGCCTGCTCGCCGACCTGCTGTTTCTCGAGGTCAAACCAATTGTCAAAGTCACTCGCGGTCGCTGGAACGCGGGCATCAGCCACCGCCAGCAAAGCCCACGCCCTATCCCGCGGGGCACCACCCGCTTCGTCGAGTACCGGCCACCACCGCACAGCTGGACGGATCAGGCCAGCCGACAGCATCGATTCGATGAGCGGCGGCGCAGCGTCAACCTGGTCAGCCGTTGGTCGGATACCGCTTGCTGACCGGGCCGTCAGGATTTTCATGGCATAGCGGCTCTGCGAATCGGCGCCACGCGCCCACAGTGTGCGCATCGCCGCGACCCGCGCCTCGGGCGTCCGACCGGCGTAGGCGGTCCGAAGCTGGCTGGCAGGCGAGGCTTCGAGCGCAACCGGATCAAGGTCGGCCGCCAGTGCTGAATAGGCCTTCACCATCTCGTCCGATGACGCCACGCCGATTGCGGCTGCCGTCGCCGCCATTCTTACGCGCACCTCGAGCGGTGCAGTCGGGGCGCGGAACAGCCAGGCCCTGACTTGCGGCGGTGCGCCCGCCAGCAGGTCCTGCGACGGCATCACGCCACCTGCGACCGCCAGGCCAAACCGGAAAATACTGAGGCGGTTGACGTCCTGCCACTCGACATTTGCAGCCCGTCCCCCGCCGTTGACCGCCGCTGTGACCTGTTCGGCAAGCTTCAGATCGAACGGGTTAGCTGCGTCGCGCGCCCGCAGGCCATCGAGAATTGAGGCTGCGGTCAGGTCGTCGCCATTCATTCCGGCGCACACCGCATCCATCATCGGCCAGAAGGGTTCCTTGCTAACGGTACGTGCGGTCGCAGTGAGCGGGCACAGCGCCGACAGGTCCCCGCTGGCAAGCGCAGCCTGCGCGGCGACCGCGTACATCCGCACGGTGTAGCGATCAACCGGGACCGCCTCGACCAACGCCTTCGCCCCATCGACCTCGCCCATCCGGACCAGCAGCCATGCACGTTCCGCGACCCAATCGGCCGGGCGAAGTCCGCGCGGCGTTCCAACCTGCGACAACAGCGCCCGCCGCAGCACAATGTGCGCCCAGCGCGACGCGATCGGTGCGTCGATCCGGGTCATCAGTCCAGTGAGGAACCGGCCGTTCGATGCGGCAAAGGTGGCAGGGCCGTACCCGCCAGCCGCCGGTGACAGCAAACCGACCGCGCTCGGGTCGGGGCGGACCTCTGCCGATGCCATCGGGTCGGGGCCGGCCTGCGGTGCGGCAACGGACGGGGTGGCCGGGATACCAGCCGCACCGGTCGGCACCGCTGCGGGGTCCGCAACCGGTTCGGGCGTCGGCTTGGGGTCGATCCGCTTTGGCGGTGCCGGTTCGTCAAAGCCGGGCGGTAGAATGGATTTCGGGGCGTCCTGCGCGAACGCCAGCGCTGCGGTCGCCAGCAGCCCGGAGATTGCGGCCCTAGCGACCCAGCTTCGCATCGGGGATAACCTTTTCGAAATGCTGTGCCTCAAACGCCGGTTCAGCGAACATCAGGTAGATCGCGCCGCCCACCACGGCGACCAGCGCCAGCAGCAGTACCCAGATCAATGTCCGTCCCATGCGTTCCTTACCCTTCCGATACTCTGGGGGCGGTGTATAGCGGGCGGTATCATGTCACGCGACGGCAAAGATCGAGGGACCAGATCCGCTGGCCGCACACTGGTGCTGGTCGGATTGATGGGGGTTGGCAAATCGACGGTTGGCCGTCGCCTGGCAGCACGGCTGAACCTGCCATTCGTCGATTCCGACGAGGAAATTGAACGCGCTGCCGGCCTGACAATCGCCGAGATTTTCGAGCGATACGGCGAGGCGCATTTCCGGGATGGCGAGCGCCGGGTGATCGCGCGGCTGATCGACGGAGTGGCAAAGGTCATCGCCACTGGCGGTGGTGCGTTTGCCCATGATGCGACGCGGGCGTTGATCCTCGAACACGCAACCGCCATCTGGCTCGATGCCGATGTCGCGACGCTGGTTGAACGGGTCAGACGCCGGGGAAACCGGCCGCTGCTCAAGGGCAAGGACGCAGCGACAGTTCTCCGGGACCTCGCAGAGCGCCGCAATCCGCATTACGCACAAGCCCATTTCCGCGTCGAAAGTCAGGCCGCACCGCACGACGCCACGGTCACTGCAATCTTGGCGCTGCTGAAGGAGCCACGTTCGGTATGACGCGCATCAATGTGCCCCTGCCGGGGCGCCCATATCCAATCTGTCTCGACCACGGCGGTCTGGGCCGCCTTGGCGAGCTTGTGGCCCCGCTCGGCGGGCGCGCTGCCGTTGCCGTGGTGACCGATGCCGGGGTGGCACCCCACCACCTCGCCGCGGTGACGGCGTCGCTCGAGGCGGCAGGGCGGAGCGTGCACCCGATCATCCTGCCAGCCGGGGAGGCAACCAAAAGCTGGGCGCAGCTTGCGGCCCTGACGGATCGTTTGCTGACGCTTGGCGTCGAGCGCGGGGATTTTGTCGTGGCACTCGGTGGTGGCGTCATTGGCGACCTGACCGGCTTTGCCTGTGCGATCCTGCGGCGCGGCTGCCGCTTTGTGCAGGTGCCAACGACGTTGCTGGCGCAGGTCGATTCGTCGGTCGGTGGCAAGACCGCGATTGACAGTGCAGCGGGCAAGAACCTTGTCGGCGCGTTTCATCAGCCGTCGCTGGTGCTGATCGACCCGGCGGT
>JAYVLC010000079.1:0-4145 GCA_043759675.1 Sphingosinicellaceae bacterium | reverse complement strand
TGCCGTGATCCGCTTCACCTTTGACGGCAATGTCTATCAGGCGCGGGAGGGCGATACGCTGGCGGCCGCCCTGTTACGGAACGGTATTGGTCTGGTCGGGCGCAGCTTCAAATATCACCGGCCGCGGGGGATCATGACGGCAGGGGTCGAAGAACCCAATGCGCTGGTCACCGTCGGCGAGGGCGGACGCTCCGAACCCAACACCCGTGCCACCGATGTGTTCGTCTACGACGGGCTGGTGGCGAAAAGCCAGAACCGCTGGCCAAATCTACGCTTTGACGTCGGTGCGGTCATCGGACTTGCGGCCAAACTGTTGCCGCCCGGTTTTTACTACAAAACCTTCTTTGGTTCGGCGAAGCGGTGGATGTTCTATGAATATTTCATCCGCAAAGCCGCTGGCTTGGGCAACGCCCCAGCCGAAAAAGACCCTGACCGTTTCTCCCATCGCGCCGCATTTTGCGACATACTTGTAGTTGGCGCGGGACCCGCCGGGCTCGCCGCTGCGCTGGACGCCTCCGAGGGTGGAAAGCGCGTCATCCTTGTCGAACAGGACAGCATCCTCGCGGCATCGCTGATCCGTGACCCGCAGGCGCAGGACGCCGCCTGGATCAACGCCACTGCCGCGCGCATCACCGAAGCCGGAGGCCGCATCCTGACCCGCACGACTGCCTCGGGCTATTGGGAGCACGATCTCGTCACGCTCACGCAGCGCATCGCCGAACCGGGACAGATACCAACGGACGGCGTCGCCCAGCGGCTCTGGCACGTCCGCGCGGGGGCGGTGATCCTTGCCACCGGCAGCATCGAACGCCCCCTAGCCTTTGCGCATAACGACCGCCCTGGCGTGATGCTCTCGCAAGCCGCGCGGACCTATGTCCAACGCTTCGGTGTCTTGCCCGGCAAGCGCGCGGTCATCGCAACCAACAATGACGATGCCTATAAAACCGCCCAAGCCCTGCAGGCAGCCGGTGCCGTCATTGCTGCAATCCTCGACGCAAGGCCAGCGCCAGCCGGACAGGACAGCGGCTTTCCGGTCCACAACAATGCCATCCCGCTGGCGACCAAGGGCGCACGACACTGTCTGAAAAGCGTTCAGGCAGTGGTGGATGGCGTGACCATGCAATGGGACGCCGACCTGCTCGCCGTGTCGGGCGGCCTCACACCGGTTGTCCATTTGCACATGCAGGCTGGCGGCACACTGGCCTGGAACGCGGCGGCACAAGCGTTCCTCCCGGCCGTTTCGCGCCAGAATGTGACGACCATCGGCGGAGCCGCCAACCCCGCACCGGTCTTCACCATGGTGCCCGTCGGAAATCCGGCAAAAAGCTTCATCGATTTCCAGAACGACGTGACGCTCGGAGATGTCGATCTGGCCTGGGCGGAAGGGTACCGCTCGGTCGAGCATCTGAAACGCTACACCACGCTAGGCATGGCGACCGATCAGGGTAAGTTGAGCAATATGGCCGCGCTCGGGCGCTTGGCCGAAAAACAGGGTGTTTCGATACCCGAAGCTGGCCTCACCACCTTCCGTCCGCCCTATACGCCGGTAACGATGGGCTTGCTGGCCGGGGCTGGGGCGAAGGATGGCGGCGCGCACGTCCGTCGGCTCGCGCTTTATGATGTCCACGCTGCCAAGAACCCAGTCTGGCAACCTCTCGGATACTGGTTCCGCCCGCGCGCCTATCCACGAGACGGTGAGACATTGGCGCACGCCGCGCTGCGGGAGGCGCGCACGGTCCGCACCACAGTTGGGATGACTGACGTCTCGACGCTGGCCAAATTTGAGGTCAGCGGCCCCGACGCTGCCGCTTTCCTCGAAATCACCTGCGCCACCACAGTCACCAAACTCGCCATCGGGCGCGGACGGTACACGTTCATGCTGCGAGAGGACGGCCTGGTGTTCGACGATGGCACCGTCTGGCGGCTAGCCGAAAATCGCTACCTGCTCACCAGCTCGACCGGTGGCGCTGACCGGATGGCAACGCATATCTCCTATGTTCGCCAATATCTCTGCCCGCACTTGAGGGTTTCTGTGGTCAATGTGCAGGAACATTATGCCGGGATTGCGATTGCAGGGCCGAATGCCAAGGCCGCGCTGGCAGGGCTGATTGGTGAGGAGCCACCGCGCCACATGTCGACGGTTTCGGCCACAATCGCGGGTCTTCCCGTATTGCTGCTCGCCGCGAGTTACAGCGGCGAACGGGCGTTTGAAGTCTATGTCGAGGCCAGCCACGCAACACCCGTGTGGGTCGCGCTGGCGAACGCCGTGGCGGGGCAAGTCGGCTGCCTCTACGGAATGGACGCGATGGAATTCCTCCGGATCGAAAAAGGTCATCTAGTCGTCGGCGGAGAGATTGACGGGCGCCTGACCCCGCATGATCTGGCGCTCGACAAGATGCTGAACAAAGCCGGCGGCTTTATTGGCGCGTCGGGACTGCACCGGCCCACGCTGGCGTCACCGAACCGCCGTCAACTGGTCGGGCTGGAGGCGATGGAAGGCGACATACCCGAAGGATCAATGCTGGTGACACGCATCGGTGCGGAACCTGAGGGCCATGTCAGCGCGGCAGGATTGCGTGTGATGGAGGGCGGCTCCATCGCGCTCGCCCAACTCGAAGGCGGCTTCGCGCGCACCGGCGAGGCCCTGATCGCAACATCTCCCACGCGGGCGAAACAGGCACGGGTCCGTGTCGTTGCACCGCATTTCTATGACGCGGCCGGGGATCGGTATCGTGACTAATCTCACGATCACCCCACTCCCCGCAGCCCCGCTCCACGCGCTCGAAATCTGGAGCAATCCGGGGGACGTCGCCAAACGGTTCGCGGCGGCAACAGGGTTCGAACTGCCGCGCCTCGGCACGTCGGGCGGAAGCGACACATTGCGCCTGATCCGCTACGAACCCACCGTCTGGCTGGTCGAGGGGGACGCCAGCCCCCTCCCCGCGATTCTGGCGGAAGACGGCACGATCACCGCCATCGGCGGCGGCATTGTACGCGTTCGTCTGTCCGGCCCCGGCTGGCGCACGCTCCTGATGGAAAGCGCCGTATTCGATGCCGAGTCCCCCGCCTTTGCCCCCGGCAACAGCGCCGCCACAATCATTGATCATGTCGCGGTGCGCCTGCATGTGGTGAGCGAGGATGCGTGCATCGCCTATGTGCCGCTCAGCTTCAGCGCGGGGTTGATGCAATTCTGGGAGCAGGCGGCGGGGAGTTTGGCAGGGTAGGGTGCGCCGTATTTGGCGTGGGGACTGACAGTCGGCTGCGGAGGACGGGAATACCCAAAGCAGACGCGATTGATTGCGCGACTGCGTCTACGTCATGCGACGCTGTCTCGATCTCAAAATTGTATCTGATGCCGTGGTGTACACGCTCGTACTGCCAGCGTGAAATTCCAACTAGGCGATCTCCTCGGTCGCGCCCGGGCTATACGCGCCCCACGACGTTCCGCCAGGGGCATTCCAGACGCCGTCGTCCGAATTTTCCACCGGTCCATTGAGATAGGCCGCCCGCGACGGTCTTATAATCCACCACCGGATCGGCATTTCCCTGAATGAACAGCAGCGCTTGTGCGTTCCATCCTCAAATCTGCCCATTCGCCACGAGCTGGCCCAACAGGGCGTTGACACGGGTCTGCCATCCCGGACCGCTGCCTCGCAGATGCTCAACGGTATTGGCGTCGAGCCGGATTTTTACCTCTACCTTGGGATCATCCAGTTTCGGACGCCCGCGCCGGGATGGCTTCATTGCGACCAAAAAGGACGCATTAAGCGGCGGATTCTCGTCGTGAATTCTGGGGTCAAACCTGTCCATAATAATATCTCATTTCATGTTTCTCCGCCGGACGCAGGCTGATGATCCGAACAGCGTCGTCGCCGGAGCCGTCCGCGAAAACCATCACATAAAGCCGGACATCGATCATCCCGATGGCGACAAAGCGGGCCTCTCCATAATCGAACCGGTCATCTTCGCGTTCGAGCGCAGTGTCCCAGTCAAAGCCGGTCGCCGCCTGCAAGGAAATGCCGTGCTTGGCTCGGTTTATTTCATCCTTGCCGGGATCAAACTCGACGAACACTTCATTTATGTGCACCCATTAAATGGGAATTGCAAGGGTGAATGGGTGTCAGCGCTTGAAGGACTCCCAGATC
>JAYVLC010000078.1:0-7248 GCA_043759675.1 Sphingosinicellaceae bacterium | reverse complement strand
CCGGCGGAACCGGCATGATATCGGACACCCCCAGCGTATTCTGAACCGTCAATGCGGTGATCGCGGTTGCGGCATAGCCACCCAGCATGGTCACAGTCTTGATGTCGGCCTGAACCCCGGCCCCGCCGCCCGAATCGGACCCCGCGACAATCAGGACGCGGGCCGTCATGCGGCCTGCCGGACAGCCTCGCAGATGCTGTCCACAACGGCATGGACCAGCGCCTCGTCCTCGCCCTCGGCCATGACGCGGATCAGCGGCTCGGTCCCGGATGGCCGGATCACGAGCCGTCCGGCCCCGTTAAGCCGTGCCTCCCCGTCTGCAATCGAGGCTTTGACCGTCGCGTTGTCGAGCGGCTTGCCGCCCTCGAACCGGACGTTCTTCAGCACCTGGGGCAGCGGCACAAACTTGCGTAGCGCGACGCTTGCAGGTTGGCCGCTGTCGAGGAGGCAAGTCAGGATCTGGAGCGCGGCGACCAGCCCGTCGCCCGTCGTCGCATAGTCCGACAGGATGATATGGCCCGACTGCTCGCCGCCGATATTATAGCCCTTGGCCCGCATCGCCTCCAGCACATGGCGATCCCCCACCTTGGTGCGCTCAAGCCGCAGCCCTTCCCCGGCAAGGAAGCGTTCGAGGCCAAGGTTGGACATCACAGTTGCCACCAGACCACCGCCGGTCAACCGCCCGGCCCTCGCCCAGCTCGAGGTGATCGCCGCCATCAGCTGATCCCCATCAACGATCTCGCCGCGCTCATCGACGATGATCAGCCGGTCGGCATCTCCGTCAAGCGCGATTCCGATATCCGCCCCGACTTCGCGTACCTTGGCCTGGAGTGCGGCGGGGTGGGTTGAGCCGACCTCGTCGTTGATGTTGAACCCGTTCGGATCAACGCCAATTGAAATCACATCGGCACCGAGCTCCCAAAGTGCGGTCGGCGCGACGATATAGGAAGCCCCGTGGGCGCAATCGACGACAATCTTCAGACCATCGAGTCGCAGCCGGTCCGGAAATGTCGACTTGGCAAAGTGGATATAGCGGCCTCGGGCATCTTCGATCTTCCGGGATCGCCCGATGTGCGCGGCGTCGGCGAGATGGGGCGGGTGGTCGAGCAGGGCCTCGATCGACAGCTCGGCATCGTCGTCGAGCTTGAAACCGTCCGGGCCGAACAGCTTGATGCCATTGTCGTGATAGGGATTGTGGCTCGCGGAGATCATCACCCCAAGGTCGGCCCGCATCGATCGGGTCAAAAGCGCCACCGCAGGCGTTGGCACCGGGCCCGCCATCACCACGTCCATCCCGACCGACGTAAATCCGGCAATCAGCGCCGATTCCATCATATAACCGCTGAGGCGCGTGTCTTTGCCGATAACCACCCGGTGCTTGTGCGCGCCACGCAGGAAATAGGCACCGGCGGCCTGCCCGATTCGCATCGCCATCTGCGGCGTCACGGCACCCTGGTTGGTCAGGCCGCGGATCCCATCCGTGCCAAAATATTTTCGTCCCATTTCCCCCCCGGACGCTCAATGTCTGATCCGAACTTATAGGCAAATCGATCGCGCTTGCGATACGCATCTGTGACAGAGTGGCCTTGAAGAGAGATGAACCGATGCCGTGCCGCAACCCCGCGCCGCACCGGCGGACGGTTTCGGCCATCGGACCCGGCGGCGCGTCAATGGCTGGCACCTCTGGACTGAGGCCGCATATCGGGGCGGGTCGATCCGGAGCTGGTTCGCAGTTATCCGGTTAATCATTGCCCCGTTGCGGAAATTTCCGCCATATTGGCCTGATGTTGCGCCAGTATGAACTTGTCGAGCGGGTCAAGGCCTATGACCCGGACGCGGATGAGGACCTTCTCAACCGCGCCTACGTCTTTTCGATGAAGGCGCACGGCGCGCAATTGCGGGCGTCGGGTGACCCTTATTTCAGCCACCCAATCGAGGTCGCGGGTATCCTGACCGAGTTGAAGCTTGACGCCGAAACCATCGCGACCGCGATCCTGCATGACACGATCGAAGACACCGTGGCGACGCACGAACAGATTGACCGGCTGTTTGGTGCCAACATCGCCCGGCTTGTCGACGGCGTGACCAAGCTATCGCGGATCGAGGCCCAGACCGAGAATGAGCGGGCAGCCGAAAACTTCCGCAAATTCCTGCTGGCCATGTCGGATGACATCCGGGTGCTCCTGGTGAAGCTTGCTGACCGGCTGCACAATATGCGGACGCTCCACCACATCCCGAATGCCGACAAGCGTCGCCGCATTGCACGGGAAACAATGGACATTTATGCGCCGCTGGCCGGTCGCATCGGCATGTATGAGTTCATGAACGAGCTCCAAGAACTGGCGTTTAGGGAATTGCAGCCCGAAGGCTATGCGGTGGTCACCGAGCGGCTTTCAGCCCTGCGCGCTGGTGGTGGCGACATGATCAACCGCATCACCAGCGGGCTGAAACTTCTACTATCGCAGCATGGTATCGAGGCCGAGGTCAGTGGCCGGGAGAAGCGGCCCTATTCGATCTGGACCAAAATGTCCGAGCGCCATATCGCGTTCGAACAGCTGGCCGACGTTATGGCGTTCCGGGTCATCGTGCGGCAGCCCGAGGAATGTTACCTCGGGCTCGGCATCCTGCATCGGCGCTGGCAGATGGTGCCGGGGCGGTTCAAGGATTTCATCTCGACGCCAAAGCGCAATGGCTACAAATCACTGCATACGACCCTCGTTCATTCCGAAAACCGCCGGATCGAAGTCCAGATCCGTACCGCGGGGATGCACCGGGAGAACGAGCTCGGGCTGGCCGCGCATTGGGCCTATAAGCAGAAGCAGAATGGCAGCGATCCGGGCGCAAATTACCCTTGGCTGAGCGAATTGCTCGAAATCCTCGACCATGCCGCGACGCCTGAGGAGATGTACGAACACGCCAAGCTGGCGATGTACCAGGACAATGTGTTCTGCTTCACTCCGAAGGGCGAGCTCATCCAGCTGCCCAAGGGTGCGACCCCTGTCGACTTTGCCTATGCGCTGCATACAAATCTGGGGGACACGACCGTCGGTGCCAAGGTAAACGGCCGCGTCGTACCACTCCGGACACAGCTACTGAACGGCGACCAGGTCGAAATTCTCCGCTCCAAAGCACAAGAGCCCGACCCGGCCTGGGATGGGTTTGTGATCACCGGAAAAGCCCGTGCCGCAATCCGCCGATCGGTGCGCCACAAACAGCGCGACGGGCTGATCGAAATGGGTCTGAAATTATATGATGAAATCGCGTCCCGGGTCACCGCGCCAGTGTCCGAGGCGGCGGTTGATGCGGCACTCCAGCGGCTGAAACTTCCTGATCGCGAGTCGCTGTTTGTTGCGCTGGCCAAACAGACGGTGACGGATGAAGCCTTGCTCGGTGCCCTGCTGCCGGGCGCAAAAAACGGGAAACGCCCCGCCAAGGATGCGAGGCAGACCGAGGCCGTCTCGATTCGGGGCCTGGCACATGGTGTGGCGTTTCAGCTCGCCGAATGCTGCCGCCCGATCCCGGGTGACCGCATCGTCGGCCTACGTCGTACCGGCACCGGCATTGAGGTCCACACCATCGACTGCGCCATGCTGGAGCGCGAAACCGATAGCGAGTGGCTGGATCTGTCGTGGTCACCCGATAGCAGCAGCGCGGTGGCAAGACTCCAGGCCGTGCTCAAAAACGAGCCCGGCTCGCTGGCCGGTCTGACGGCGGCGCTCGCGCAAAACGGCGCAAATATTCACAATATCCATCTGCACAACCGCGATCGGGCGTTCCACACTTTTTTGGTCGACATCGAAGTGGATGGCGTCGCCCATCTGACGGAGATCATCGCCACCCTTCGCGCGACATCCGCGATCACCAGCGTCGACCGGGTCAAGGCGTAGCGGTCCGGTTTGCAGGGTGCTACAGCGCCGCCATGACACCCGATCAGATCCTCGACGAATTCCGGGCAGCCAACGCGCTGCTTGAGGGCCATTTCATCCTGTCCTCGGGATTGCGGAGTTCGCGCTACCTGCAATGCGCCAGGGTGTTGATGGACCCGGCCCGGGCCGAGAGGCTCTGCCGGGCGTTGGCGACGACGATCTCACCGAAGATTCGGGCTGATGTGGCGATGGTCGTGGCACCCGCGATGGGCGGGTTGATCTGCGGCTACGAACTGGCCCGCGCCCTCGGCGTTGAATCGACCTTCGTCGAACGGCCACAGGGCGTGTTCGAACTCCGCCGGGGATTCGCGCTGAAGCCAGGACAAAAGGTCCTGATGATGGAAGACGTCATCACCACCGGCCTGTCATCGCGTGAGGCGATCAAAGCCATTGAGGCGGCAGGTGGACATGTGATCGCCGGGGCCTGCCTCGTCGATCGGTCGAACGGAACCGCCGACATCGGCGTTCCGCTGTTTCCGCTGATCCGCCTCGATGTGCCAACCTACGCCGCCGACGCTCTGCCACCCGCACTGGCGGCCATCCCTGCCGTCAAGCCAGGGAGCCGCGCCGCGTGAACAAGCTCCGGCTCGGCGTCAACATCGATCATGTCGCGACGATCCGCAACGCGCGCGGCGGCCCGCATCCCGATCCGGTGCGCGCAGCGATCATCGCAGCAGAGGCCGGGGCTGACGGGATTACCGCCCATCTCCGCGAAGATCGGCGGCATATTACCGATGCCGATATCGACCGGCTGATGGCGCAGATTGATCTGCCGCTGAATCTGGAAATGGCGGCGACTGATGAGATGCTGGCGATTGCGCTGGCGCACCGGCCGCATGCCGCCTGCATTGTGCCCGAGCGACGCGAGGAGCGCACGACCGAGGGCGGACTGGACGCCCATGGTCAGCACAACCGGCTGGTGCCGATGGTTGCACGACTGCGTGATGCACGGATACGCGTCAGCCTGTTCATCGAACCGGATCGCCGTCAGATCGACGCGGCAAAGGCGATGGGCGCACCTGTCGTCGAACTCCATGTCGGGCGCTATTGCTACCTCGGCGGTGCCGAACAGGAAGCCGAGTTGCGCAGGCTTGCGGACGCCACGACCTACGCCACCACCCTCGGCATCGAGGTCCATGCCGGACATGGGCTAACGTTCGACAACGTCGGCGCCATTGCCGCCATTCCCGAGCTTGCCGAACTCAACATCGGCCACTTCCTGATTGGCGAGGCGATTTTCACCGGGCTTGGGCCAAGCATCGCCACTATGCGCCGTTTGATGGATGAGGCACGGGCATGACGGTCATCGGGCTGGGCAACGACCTGTGCAACATCGAACGGATCGAATCGTCCATCAGCCGATTCGGCGACCGCTTCATCAACCGCATTTTCACGGCCACAGAAATCAGCAAGGCGAACCGGCGAACGCTGACCCGCACCGCAACCTTTGCCAAGCGCTTTGCCGCAAAAGAGGCGTGCGCCAAGGCGCTGGGCACCGGCATCCGCAAGGGCGTGTTTTTCAAGGACATGGGTGTCGTCAACCTGCCGTCAGGCCAGCCGACTCTGGCGCTCACAGGCGGGGCGGCCGCACAACTGGCGCGGTTGACACCGGCGGGCATGATCGCCGACATCCATCTGACCATCACCGATGATCATCCCTGGGCCCAGGCCGTGGTCCTCATCACCGCGAGACCTGCATGAAAAAGCCAAAGACGAAGACCAACTGGATCAAGGAAGCATGGGAGCTTTTGTTGCTCGGCCTCGCCGTGCTCGGCTTTCATTCGGCGGTTGCCAAGCCGTTCTACATTCCATCGGAATCGATGCTGCCCGGCTTGCTGGTCGGTGACCGGCTTGTGGTGAGCAAATGGCCCTATGGCTATAGCTACCTGTCGGTCTCCATCCCGCTCGTCAATGCGCCGATACTCCCACAGATGTCCGGTCGGCTGTTTGGCAGCCTGCCGGACCGTGGCGACATCGTGGTGATCAAGCAGCCGATCAATCACGAGGATTATATCAAGCGGGTGATCGGCCTGCCCGGCGACACGGTCCAGATGGTCGGCGGCAAGCTGATCATCAACGGCACCGCTGTGAAGCGCGAACTGCTGGCACCCGCCGAACTGGTCGAATCGGTCAACACCGGCTGCGGACGCTACCCGCAATATCAGGTGCTTCGCGCCGACGGTGTTGCTGTCTGCCGCTATCCCCAGGTTCGCGAGACGCTCCCCGGCGGTCGCAGCTACGTCACGATTGATGCCGAGCCGGAGGGAATGCTCGACGATACAGCCCCGGTGATGGTGCCGGAAAACTCGATCTTCGTTATGGGTGACAACCGCGACAATTCAGCCGACAGCCGCGTTGATCCGCACCCACCCGGCAACGGCATCGGCATTTTGCCAATCGAGAATGTTGTTGGCCGGGCCGAATTCCTGACCTTCTCACTCGATGGCTCGTTCAGCCTGACCAGCCCGAAGACCTGGTACCAACAATTCCGGTCCGGTCGCGCCTTCACGACGCTGAGGCCGAGCAACGACGGCAAGGATGGCTGACCGCCGCCCAAGCCCGGTCGAATCGCACGATCCGGTCGTGCAGACCGCGTTCAAGCAAGCCTCGGTTTGGTTGGGCCTTGCCGCGGCGATGTGGCTTAGCTGGCGTCTCGCGCAACCGATATTGCTGATCCTGATGGGGCTGGTCGTTGCAGCCGGGCTCGACGGCGGCAGCCGGTTACTGAGCCGGGTTTGGAACGGCCCGCATACTGTCCGCCTGGCCATCGTGGCGATCCTGCTCGCCGGGATCATCGGCGGTTTCCTGTTCTTTGCAGGTACCGCATTGGTTGGGCAGGCGGGCGCGCTCGGCCAGACGCTGGAGGTCCAGATCGCGCGGCTATCGGTTCTTATGGAGGCTTGGGGGATCGGCCCCATCGGACAGGGAAGCGGCTCGCATGGCGCGCTGCCGGGGCTGCTGGCGCAGATGTTCGGCTCGATCGGTGATGTAACCCGGTTTGTTGGCAGCGCGGCAGGCGCGCTCGGCAGCCTGCTGTTCATCATCGTCGTCGGCCTGTTCGTCGCAGCCGAACCGCGCCTGTATGAGCGCGGGATTGAATGGCTGACGCCGCACCACGCCCGCGAAGGAGTGGCGCAAACCATGACCGACATTGCTGCGATGCTCCGCCGCTGGGTCGGCTATCGGTTCATCGCGATGCTGAGTGATGGCATCATGACCGCAATCGGCCTGTTCATCGCGGGCGTCCCGCTGGCTGGCCTGCTGGCCCTGATCTCGGGGATGCTGGCGTTCATCCCGAATTTCGGTTCGCTGTTTGCAGGCG
>JAYVLC010000077.1:0-2312 GCA_043759675.1 Sphingosinicellaceae bacterium | reverse complement strand
CAGCGTGCTGGCCGAAATTGGCTATGCCTTTGCGATTTACCCGTCACTGACCAGCCTTGTCGCGGCGGCGGCGATGGAACGCGCGCTTACGGCATTGCGAGATCACGGCGAGGGCAATCCGGACGGTATTTTTGACTTCAACACCTTCTGCCAAATGATCGGATTCGATAAGGTCTGGGCCTTCGAGCAGAAATGGGGGCCGGACCAGTGAGCCGTGCCGACTTTGAGATATTGATTCCGATCCTCATCATCGGCGATGCCGCCTGCGCGCTTCGTGATGCCCCTGCTGCCTATGCCTGGCGCACGTCCGGGCGTATGTCGGCAAGATTATGATCACGGGCGCCAATTTAGGCAAGAACAGCGCATGAGGCAGGAGCGCGTCACCATCGTTGGCGGTGGCATCGGCGGCGTGACCGCTGCCGTCGCTCTGGCGAACGCGGGGTTCCCGGTCACGCTACTGGAGGCTGCGCCCGCATTCGGCGACATTGGCGCAGGTGTCACGCTGTCCCCCAATGCGATGCGCGGTTTTGACCATATTGGCGTGTGCGAGGCCGTTGCTGCTGCGGGCGTCGAGCCCACCCGGCAGCGCGTTCAACACTGGCAGGATGGCCGGACGCTGGTGCCGATGGAGCGTGCCAGCACGCGCGCCAAATATGGCGCGCCCTACGTAACGATCCACCGGGCTGATCTGCACGCAATCCTCGTGGCCGCGGCCGAGGCTGCAGGTGTCGGATTGCACACCGGGGCGGCTGTGGTTCGCACCGAAGGCAGCAACGCGGTTTTGCACGACGGCCGGATGGTTGAAGGCGAGGTGCTGGTCGGAGCTGATGGCCTCAAATCAGTCGTCCGGCACCTGTTCGAGCCGATGCAGGCCCATTTTACCGGCCACGTCGCCTGGCGGGCGCTCGCGCCTGTTGATCCGTCAATTGCCGATCTTGCAGCCTATCCTGGCATCCATATCGGACCTGGACGGATGATAACCCGCTATCCGGTCCGCGGCGGCAGCTTGCTCAACATGGTATTTTTTTCGCGCCAGGATGGCTGGACCGAGGACGGATGGTCCCTCCCGGCCCGCCCTGACGAGCTGGTGGACGCCTATCGCGGCTGGTGCGACGGTGTGCAGGCGATGATCGCTGCTGCATCCAGGGGCCCGCTGTTCAAATGGGCGATCAATGCGCGCCTGCCGCTTGGGGATTGGGTGCGGGATGGCTGTGTGGTCCTGCTGGGTGATGCCGCCCACGCGATGACGCCGTTCCTTGGGCACGGTGCAGCCTGCGCCATCGAGGATGCAATTGTCCTGTCCCGCGCCCTTGCTGACTCGACGTCGGTTGCCGTGGGCCTCCGGCGCTACGTTGCGGCGCGGCATGATCGCGCTACGTTCATTCAGGCGGAATCCGCCGCCAATGCGGATCGGATGCAGGGTACCGACAGCGACCTCTACGGCCTTGGCAAACTGCGCGACGAGGAAAGCCTCGGGCTGTTTGACTATGACTGCCGGACCGTGGCGGTTTGACGGTCGCGTTCCGGGCGCCAGACCGTGCCGATTGCAATGACGGCCTACCGTCGCACGAGGCGCGCGATGAAGAAGCCGTCCAGGTCGCCGGGGATGGTGCGGACCCAACCTTGCGGAGACGGCGTGACGCCTTCGGGCAGGTCCGCAGCGGCGACGGGATCGATCCGGATATTGTCGTAGCGGCCAAGCAGCGCCTCGATCTGGCGCTCGCCTTCCTCGGGTTCCAGCGAGCAGACGCAGTAGATCAGCCGTCCGTGGGCCGGCAGCAATCCAAGCGCGCTGTCGATCAGTTCGGCTTGCAGCTTGAGCAACGGCGCCAGCGCCCGTTCGCCTTTCAGGTGCAGCACGTCGGGGTGGCGGCGGAAGATGCCGGTCGCCGAGCACGGGGCGTCGAGCAATATGTCATCGACGGGCAGGCGCGGGGCCCATTCGCGCGCGTCGGCGGTGACAACTTCGGCGGTCAGGCGGGTACGCGCCAAATTCTCGCGGACGCGGGCAAGGCGGGTCTCGGCGATGTCAACGGCGATGACTTCGGCTCCGGCGGCGGCAAGTTGCATCGTCTTGCCACCGGGGGCTGCGCACAGGTCAGCAACGCGGCGACCCCTGACATCACCGAGGAGGCGCGCGGGCAGGCCAGCGGCGAAATCCTGGACCCACCAGTCGCCTTCGGCAAAGCCCGGCCAGTCGGTCAGCGGACCCTTGCGGCTGGTGCGGACGTGGCCCGGGGCAAGCGAGGTTCCCTCCAGTGCAGCAACGAATTCGTCCGTACGGCCTGCGTCACGCAGCGCAAGGTCGGTCG
>JAYVLC010000076.1:0-9363 GCA_043759675.1 Sphingosinicellaceae bacterium | reverse complement strand
ACCCCGTCATCCCGGCGAACGCCGGGACCCAGTAGCTAAAGCGAACGCGCGCAGCAGCACGCACCCGCTCCCGCGTGCTCCTTTGATTGGCTTCTGGGTCCCGGCGTTCGCCGGGATGACGGGGAGGGGAGGGGAGGGCCTCTTCATTCAGCTTGGATGTCCGCACGCCGTCGAGGCGAACCCGTCGCTGACGGTTAGGCAGTGGCGTCGCGTTCCAGGGAGAGCAGCGACCGTAGATACCCCCCCGTATAACTCCGTGCTTCCGCCGCTACCTTCTCGGGCGTTCCCACCGCGACAATCTCGCCGCCCCGCACCCCGCCTTCCGGGCCGAGGTCGATGACCCAGTCGGCGGTCTTGATCACCTCCAGATTATGTTCGATCACCACCACCGTATTGCCCTGCTCGACCAGCGCGTGGAGGACTTCGAGCAATTTCCGAACATCTTCGAAATGCAGGCCCGTCGTTGGTTCGTCCAATATGTACAGCGTCTGCCCCGTTGCGCGGCGGCTTAGTTCCTTCGCCAGTTTCACCCGCTGCGCCTCACCACCGCTGAGCGTCGTCGCCTGCTGGCCGACCTTGATATAGCCAAGGCCGACTTCGTGGAGCATGGCCATCCGGTCGCGGATACCGGGGACGGCCTTGAAGAATTCAACTGCATCCTCGACGGTCATGTCGAGCACGTCGGCGATGGATTTGCCCTTGAAATGCACCTCCAGCGTCTCGCGGTTGTATCGCCGTCCGGAACAGACATCGCACTGGACATAGACATCGGGGAGGAAGTGCATCTCGATCTTCAGCAGGCCGTCGCCGGTGCAGGCTTCACAGCGGCCGCCCTTGACGTTGAAGCTGAACCGGCCCGGTTTGTAGCCGCGTGCAAGGCTCTCCGGAAGGCCCGCAAACCAGTCGCGGATCAGGGTGAAGGCCCCGGTGTAGGTCGCAGGGTTGGAGCGCGGGGTGCGGCCAATCGGCGATTGGTCGATGTCGATGACCTTGTCGAGATACTGGAGGCCGTCGACGCCGTCATGTGCGCCGGCGATCAGGCGCGCGCCGTTGAGCGCTTTGGCGGCGGCGGCGTACAGCGTGTCGATCGTGAAGGTTGATTTGCCGGAGCCGGAGACTCCGGTGATGCAGGTGAAGGTGCCGAGGGGCACGCTGGCGGTGACGTTCTGCAGGTTGTTGGAGCGCGCGCCGCGGACAGTCAGCTTCTTGCCATTGCCCTTGCGGCGTTTGGCCGGAACCGGGACGCGCCGCCTGCCCGACAGATAATCGCCGGTGAGGCTTTCCGGGGCGGCAAGGATATCGGCGAGCGTGCCTTGTGCAATGACCCGGCCACCATGCGCCCCGGCGCCCGGCCCCATATCGACGACATGATCGGCGGTGCGGATCGCATCCTCGTCATGCTCGACGACGATGACGGTGTTGCCGAGGTCACGCAGCCGTTTCAGGGTAATCAGCAGCCGATCATTGTCGCGCTGATGCAGGCCGATGCTGGGCTCATCAAGCACATACAGCACGCCAGATAGGCCGGAGCCGATCTGGCTGGCAAGGCGGATACGTTGGCTTTCCCCGCCGCTGAGCGTGCCAGATTTGCGGTCGAGGTTGAGATAATCCAGCCCGACATTGTCGAGAAAGCCCAATCGTTCGACGATTTCCTTCAGCACCCGTTCGGCGATCTGATTGTCCTTGGCCGACAGTTTCGCCGATAGCCCCTTGGCCCAGGCATAGGCGTCGGAGACCGGGCGGCGGGTGGCATCCGAGATGGTTTCGCCAGCGATTTTGACCGCCAGCGCCTCGGGCTTCAGCCGGGCACCGTCGCAGATTTCGCAGGGGCGAGCCGACTGATATTGGCCGAGGTCATCCTTGATCATCGCGGAGTCGGTGTCGCGCCAGCGTTTCCCGACATTGGCGATAACACCTTCGAACGGCTTTTTCACCTCGTAGGATTTGCGACCATCCTCAAAGCGCAGGGTGATGGGCTCGCGGTTGGTGCCGTGCAGGATCGCCGCCTGCGTTTCGGGTTTCAGGTCTTTCCACGGTGTCTTCACTCCCTCCCCGAAATGACGGAGAACACTGGAGAGAACCTGCATATAATAGGGCGACGGCGGCTGGGTCTTGGCCCAGGGCATGACAGCACCTTGCGCCACCGATAGCATGTCATTGGGCACGATCAGGTCGGGGTCGAAATATTGTTTCTCGCCCAACCCGTCGCAACTCGGGCAGGCCCCGTGCGGCGAGTTGAAGCTGAACAACCGCGGTTCGATCTCGGCGATGGTGAAACCCGACACCGGGCAGGCGAATTTCTCGGAGAACAGAATCCGGCGGCCGGTCTCCCTCCCCCCGTTGGGGGGAGGGTTGGGGAGAGGGGGCGCTTCGGTAGAAGAGCGAGCGACTACGTCGCTCCCCTTCTCTCCATCTCTCTCCCCGGTGGGGAGAGAGGGCAAGTCATCGGCATATTCGATCACCGCCAGCCCATCGGCCAGACGCAGAGCCGTCTCAAAACTGTCGGCGAGCCGGGTTTGCAAATCGGGGCGCACGACCAGCCGGTCAACGACGACGTCGATGTCCTGCTTGTATTTTTTGTCGAGAACCGGGGCCTCGTCGATGTCGTAAAATTCGCCGTTGACCTTGACGCGCTGGAACCCGGCCTTCTTCCATTCAGCGAATTCCTTGCGATATTCGCCCTTGCGGCCGCGCACGACCGGGGCAAGCAGGAACAGCCTGGTCCCTTCCGGCTCGGTCATCACCCGATCGACCATCTGACTGACCTGTTGCGCCGAAATCGGCAGGCCGGTGGTCGGCGAATAGGGCACCCCGATCCGCGCCCACAGCAGCCGCATATAATCATAGATTTCGGTGACGGTACCAACCGTCGAGCGCGGATTGCGGCTCGTGGTCTTCTGCTCGATGCTGATCGCCGGCGACAGACCCTCGATGTGATCGACATCGGGCTTTTGCATCAGTTCAAGAAACTGCCGCGCATAGGCCGACAGTGATTCAACATAGCGGCGCTGCCCCTCGGCATAGATCGTGTCAAAGGCCAGCGAGGATTTGCCCGAGCCGCTGAGGCCGGTGATGACGACAAGCTTGTCGCGCGGCAGGTCGATATCAACTGACTTCAGGTTATGCTCGCGCGCGCCGCGGATCGAGATATGGGACAGCATGACGGGAGTATGTTCCAGATTTGTTCTTGCGGCGCAAGGGCTGTGCCGTCTCAGCGCCTAGGTAAGGGACGCGCGCCGCCGCGACAAGCGATACGCCGATCCGCCTCCTGTCTTGCCACGCGCCCGCCGAGCCGCCACAAACGCGCGCATGTCCTCAACCAATCGCATATTGCTTGGCCTGATCCTCGGGCTCGTCACCGGGGCGCTGCTGCTCCTGTCTGCCAGCGCCAGCGCGCCGACGCTTGCTGCCGTCATCGAGCCGGTTGGCGCGGTCTGGCTGAGCGCGCTGAAGATGACGATCATCCCGCTCGTGCTGGCGTTGCTGGTCACCGGAATTGCCTCGGCGACTGATGCGGCATCGTCGGGCGGGCTGACCGCGCGGTCGCTTGCATGGTTTACCGCCTTTGTCATTGTCGGCGTGGTGTTTGCTGTTGTAGCGACCGAAGCAATCCTGTGGCTCTGGCCGGTTGACCCAGGCGTTGCCGCCACTCTGACCGCCGGTGCCAACGCGGCGGCGGTTCCGCAAATTCCCTCGACGGCGGAAACGCTGACCGGCATCGTTCCGTCAAATGTGTTTGCGGCGCTGTCGGCTGGCGACATGCTGCCGATCGTGCTGTTCGGCATGGTGCTCGGCTTTGCGGTCACCCGGATCGGGGCTGAACCCCGCGAACGCCTGCTCGGGCTGTTTCGCGCCGTAAGCGATGCGATGTTCGTCATCATTGACTGGGTGTTATGGCTGGCGCCGCTCGGGGTGTTCGCGCTGGCCTTTTCGGTCGGGTACCGGACCGGATTCGGGGCTGTTGCAGCGATTGCCCAATATGTGGTGGTGGTCAGCGCCGTGCTCATCCTGCAGATGTTGCTGATTTCATATCCGGCAGTTGCGATCTGGGGAAAGGTCGGGCTGCTGCGCTTTGCCAGGGCGGCGCTACCGGCCCAGGCAGTCGCGCTTGGCACACAGTCGTCGCTGGCGACCCTGCCGGCGATGCTCGATGCGGCGACTGTCATGGGCGCTAGGGAACGGGTCCGTTCGCTGGTCCTGCCGCTGGCGGTTGCGCTCTTCCGCTCAACCAGCGCGTCGGCCAACCTGGTCGTGGTGCTGTTTGTCGCGCATTTGTCCGGCGTTGAACCGGGGTGGGGGCAGCTGATGCTCGGGATGGCGATTGCCGCGATTGGCAGTATCGCAGTGGTCGGCGTTGCCAGTGCAAGCACTTTCTTTGTTGTCACGGTCCCGATTTCGCTTGCGATGGGCGTACCGGTCGGGGTGCTTCCTCTGCTGCTCGCGGTTGAAATCCTTCCGGATTTGTGGCGCACGGTTGGAAATGTCACCTCAGATTTGGC
Organism: Sphingosinicellaceae bacterium; assembly: GCA_043759675.1. Taxonomy (GTDB): domain Bacteria; phylum Pseudomonadota; class Alphaproteobacteria; order Sphingomonadales; family Sphingomonadaceae; genus JADCGM01. The sequence goes on along the minus strand of JAYVLC010000076.1, from coordinate 4,864 downwards.
GGTGACCGTCATCGCTGATGCGCAGGAACGCTGATGGGCATTCAGAGCTTGTTCACGGGCAGCGCATTATGGGTTTGGAACATATGCTGGACTGGGAATGATCGCATGCGGCGTTTGGCGGTAATATTGGGGTTTGCGGCATTGCTTGGCATTGGTCTGCCTGCCCATGCCCAGCGCGGCGATCAGGACGACGCGTATCAGGCTGCCCGCGCCGGTGCGATCCGACCGTTGGGTGAAATTATCTCAAAGGTGTCGCAACGCCAGTCGGGAAATTTCATCGGCAGCGACTATGATCCTGGCAAACGCACCTACCGGCTGAAATATATGCAGAACGGCACTGTGCGGTTCATCGACGTCGATGCACGAACGGGCCAGATCATCGCAATGTCGGGGAACTGAAATGCGCCTGCTGATCGTCGAGGATGAACCCAATCTGTTGCGGCAACTGCGGACCGCGCTGGAAGGTGCCGGTTATGCCGTCGATACCGCGACTGACGGGGAGGACGGCCATTATCTGGGGTCGACCGAAGATTATGATGCGGTCATCCTTGATCTCGGGTTGCCTGAAGTCGATGGGCTGACCGTGCTCGACCGCTGGCGCAAGGAGGGCAAGATCATGCCGGTGCTGGTGCTGACCGCGCGGGACAGCTGGTCGGACAAGGTCGCCGGGCTTGATGCGGGCGCCGACGATTATCTGGCCAAGCCGTTCCAGACCGAGGAGCTGATTGCCCGACTGCGGGCGCTTATCCGCCGGGCAGCGGGCAAGGCGTCGTCTGAACTGATGGCCGGCGGCGTGCGCCTCGATAGCCGCTCGGGCCGCGTTACGCTCGATGGCGAACCGGTCCGGCTGACCGCGCAGGAGTTCAAGCTGCTAAGCTATCTGATGCATCACAAGGGCAAGGTGGTATCGCGTACCGAGCTGATCGAACATATTTATGATCAAGATTTTGACCGCGATTCCAACACGATCGAAGTGTTCATCACACGCATTCGCAAAAAGCTCGGTGCCGAGCTGATCAACACGATCCGCGGCCTTGGTTACAGCCTCGACGACCCCCGTTAGATTTTGGCTGCTCCAGCCCGGGTCGCTGACCCGGCGCATGGTGCTGGTTGCTGCGGCGTGGATTATCCCGCTGCTGGTGATCGGCGGCTTCTCGCTCGAGCGGGTGATGAGTGCGACAATCTACCGGAATTTTGACGGACAGTTGAACTATGCGCTGACCGCCATGGTCTCGTCGGCCGAGATCGGACCGGGTGGCGAAGTGTTTTTCAGCCGGCCGCTGGGTGATCAGCGGTTTTTCGAGCCCTATTCTGGGCTGTACTGGCAGGTCACTGCGCCGGGGCAGGCCCCGTTTCGATCACGCTCCTTGTGGGACCGGGCGCTTGACCCCCATCTGGGTGAAGCGCCTGATCAGCGACCCCATGCCTATAGCAGCGACGAGCTTGGCGGCGAATCGCTGCGGATTGTGGAGCGCAACGCCAGCATTCCGGGGGGGCCGCTCAGTTTTCGCTTTCAGGTGGCGCAATCCAGCGCCGACCTTGATGCCCAGCTGGCGCGATTGCATTCCACGCTGGGCTGGTCGCTATCGGCGCTTGGCGGCGGGTTGTTGGCGTTGGTCGCATTGCAGGCCACTTACGGCCTGTGGCCGCTCCGGCGGGTCAGTCAGGCGATCGCGGCGGTCCGGTCAGGGGCCACGACGCGCGTCCTCAGCGAATTCCCGCCCGAGGTTGCCCCGCTCGTCAGCGAATTGAACGCCTTGCTCGATCATACCGAAGCCCAGGCTGAAGGCGCCAGGATGCACGCCGGGAACCTCGCCCACGCCCTCAAAACGCCGATGAGCGTGCTGATGGGCGAGGCGCGTGACAATGCAGCTGACCTTCCGTCGACGGTGCTGCGTCAGGCTGCGATCATGCAGCGGCATGTCGACCACCACCTGGCGCGGGCCCGCGCCATCGGCCGGCGGGCTGCGGTCGGGGCGCGGGCCGGGGTCTGGCCATCTCTTGAAGCCTTGCAGCGGGCGATCACGCAAATCCACAGCAGTCGCGACGTCGTGATTGATATCGCCGGGGACCAGGCGATTGCGTTTCGTGGCGAGCGGCAGGACCTTGAGGAGATGCTGGGCAATCTTCTCGACAATGCCGCGAAATATGGCGGCGGGCGGGTGTTTGTGACCGTGGCGCGGGCAGGCCAGATGGTCGAGATCAGCGTCGAGGATGACGGCCCGAGCATTCCGGCGGAGCGGCGGAGCGAGTTGTTCCAGCGCGGGGCCAGGCTTGACACAATCCTCCCGGGGACCGGCCTTGGTCTGGCCATCGTCCGTGATGTCGCCGAAATTTACGGTGGGGCAGTCGAGTTGAGCCAGTCAGACGATCTCGGCGGACTGTGCGTTCGGCTCAGGCTGCCAGCGGTCTAGCGAAATATCAGGTCAAAAGCCGACGCTGGCTGACAATGTCACCCGTGGATTCCGGCCGGTTGCCCCGCTTATGGTGCGCAGCCCGTCTGAAACCTGAACATCGAAGTGGCCGCGTTTCAGGACATCGAAGCGGATGCCGGCACCAACCGACGCGAGGCTGTCGGTATTCTTGGGGTTGGTGCGGTTTGCGATCGTCGTCGCGCGCGCCAGATCAGCGAAAACATAGAGCTGCGGGCGGGTGAAATATTTGTCGATTTTGAAGTCGGAATCATAGCGCAGCTCGAGCAGGCCGCCGAGTCCGCGATCGCCGGCGATCAGCGAAGGATCATAGCCGCGCCCGATAGCAGGCCCGCCGAACGAAATCAGTTCCCCCGAAACCAGACTGTCTTTGGTATATTGTCCCTGCACTTGGAACATTGCGCTGAATTGTTTCGGAAAATACTGGGTGCGCTGCAAGCCGTAGGTCAGCCGCGTGAAGCGGATATCGGATCCGATTACCGATGGCTTCGGCGTGCTGCTGGTGTTCGCACCGAAAAATCCGAAGCGATGAAAGACACCGACGTTGATGGTTGTGCTACCGTTCAGAAAGCCGTTCTGCTGGTATGACAATGTGGCTTCGCCGACGGTCGTCTTGTCACGGCTTAGCAGCCGGTCCGCTGGAAGGACAGCGATGCCGGTGGTTGTTTTGGTTCCGTTGACCGACAGCCCGACATCAAGGAACAGCGAGTCCTGGCGCGAGCGCAACACCGGCGTGTGCACCTTGGCGGTAAACGACGTCACGAAGCTGCTGATATCAAGCGCCTTGACGCTCCCGCCCGGATTGGCCTGGGCCACCAGTGCGCCGATGCTGACGGTCGCACCGGCATGGCCCAGCGGTTCGGTGTAGCGGACGCTGCCGGATTTGATTTCGCTCGCCGTCTGGTCGCCGACAGCTGCGGTCAGATCAAGCGAACCGGTGCGACCGAACGGGCGGCTGATGCTGGCGCTTGTCCCGAGCGTCCACGGACCGATTTCTGCCGACCCGGTGTTGGACAGCGATGCCCCGAGCGAGATTGGTGCGTTGGCTGCGGTCAGCACGAGCTCCGACGCTCCGGTCTTGGTTCCGGGCTTCAACACGCTGGTTGCGACAACGCCCGGCATATCATTGATGCGGAGCAGGGCGGTCTCAACATCGGCGAGGCGCACCGGTCGGTGGCTCAGGATCGGTTTCAACGTCTTGTTCAGCCGGTGAACCAGCTGTTCATCCTCGCTGTCGATGACGATGTCGCTGACATAGCCCTCGATGACCTGGACGTTGAGCACGCCCTTGCGAACGCGTTGCGCCGGGATGAAGGCGCGCGACAGGAAATACCCGTCGGCCCGATATTTGGCTTCCAGCTTCGCAGTCACTTCACGAAGCTTCACAAGGGTGATTTTGGATCCGAGCAGCGGCTTGAAAAACACATCGACCTCGGATTTCGCATAGGTCGAGACGCCCTTGACGACGATGTCTGCGACCTCAAATTCGATCAGGTCTACAGCCTTGGGAATCGCCGAAGCCTCCGGGCTTTCGATCCGAAGCTCGAACTTGGCCGCGGGCGCGCGGCGCTCCGGAACCCGGGCGCGGGAGATGTCGGCGGTGCTGGGCAGCGGGACCGCTGCCTGTCCACCGGCAACTGACGCAGTTGCAGCCAGCAGGGTTGCTGCCGTCAGCCGCAGGACTGCCCTTGCTCTCACCTTTTCCCCCAACGCCATCAGAATATTACTTATCTTCCATGACCACCCGCGCCGACACCAGGCCCTTGCCGATGCGCGCCAGGTGGAATTTCAAAATTGCATCATCCGGATATTTTCCGGCCAGTAGGTTCAGCGCCTCGACAGCAGCCGGATCTTCCTTCCGAAGAAGGTCAAAGGCCACTGCATAATCTGCATAAAGCGCTTGATCGGCTTCGTCGAGCGCTGGGCTGTACAAGGTAACCGCTTGAACCTTGCCTTTGAGCACGACATCGCCAATCGGCCGGAACGCCATGCTTGGGCACAGCGCGACGGTTTCCTGCGTCACGCAGATGCGGGTTCCAAAATATTTGTTCACACCCTCGGTCCGGGCCGCTGTGTTCACGGTATCGCCAAGCGCGGTGAAGTCCATTCTTGATGCCGAGCCGAAATTGCCGATGGTCGCGATGCCGGTGTGGATGCCAAGGCGGGTGATCCCCAGCGGAATATCCTCAGCGTTCCGCGCAATTCGGAACGCTTCGGCATAGGCATCGAGCTCGACTGCGCATTTGACTGCGCGCTCGGCATGATCTGCCATCGGAATCGGCGCATTGAAAATCGCCATGATCGCGTCGCCGATGAATTTATCGATGGTGCCACCATATTTCTGGATGATTGTGCAAGCCCCGTCGAGATAGGCGTTCAACGTGTCAGCCAGTTTTTCGGAGGTCAGAAGCTCTGACAGGGTCGTGAAGCCG
>JAYVLC010000075.1:0-1872 GCA_043759675.1 Sphingosinicellaceae bacterium | reverse complement strand
GGCGACTATGCCGGGGTGCAGAAATACCGCTATGGCATCAGCGAGGTCGAGGATCAGGTGGGAGCGGTGACCGGGCTGGCGTGGACCGAAGTCGGCGGCGAACTGCTGACTATTGAGGCAGTGACGGTACCCGGCAAGGGGCTGATCAAGACGACCGGCAAGCTGGGCGATGTGATGCAGGAGTCGATCTCGGCGGCGCTCAGCTTCGTCAAGGCACGGTCGACGCACTACGGGATCAAGCCGTCGCTGTTCGACAAAAAGGACATCCACGTCCATGTGCCGGAAGGCGCGACGCCCAAGGACGGCCCGTCGGCAGGTGTCGGGATGGTGACCGCGATTGTCTCCACCCTGACCGGGATTGCGGTCCGCAAGGATGTTGCGATGACCGGCGAGGTGACATTGCGCGGCCGGGTGCTCCCCATTGGCGGGCTGAAGGAGAAGTTGCTGGCGGCGCTGCGCGGCGGGATCACGACCGTGTTCATTCCAGCGGAGAATGAAAAGGATCTGGTTGAGATTCCGGCCAATGTCACGGAGGCGCTGACCATCATTCCGGTGACCCATGTCGATGACGTGCTGGCGCTGGCGCTGGTCGCGCCGCTGGTGCCGATCGACTGGGTGGAGCCGGAAACACTGGCAACCGGGCCGGTGGTGTTGCCAACCGACGGGGCTCTGCGCCACTGAGGCGTTTGTCCCGGCAACCGGCACTGGACAGCATCGCGGCGATTGCCTAAGTCGCGCGTCTGCCGGACGTGGGCGCGTAGCTCAGTGGTAGAGCACCGTGTTCACACCGCGGGGGTCGCAAGTTCAATCCTTGCCGCGCCCACCACGTCCGGACTTTCACCTGCCATTCGAGAGCGCCCAGATGACCGACACCCCACCCGACCGCCTCTCGAACAATCCCGCCAGCCCGCACTATGATGAAGCCGCCCTGCTGCGCGGTATCGGTATCCGGTTCAACGGGACCGAGAAGACGACGGTTGAGGAATATTGCGTCTCGGAAGGCTGGGTCCGCCTGTCTGCCGGGCACAGCAAGGACCGGCACGGCAACCCGATGACGATCAAACTGAAGGGCAAGGTCGAGCCTTGGTACAAGAGCGACGCGCCTTCACCGGAGGGTTGAGCAGCATCAGCGGATCGGTCGGACCTCAACCAGTGTCAGATTGTCCATCGCAGTGCCGCGCGGGACCAGCATCTGGAATTGCGAGCCGCGCCCCGGCAGAATCCGGCACAGCTGCCTGTCAACCTGCGGGCCGACCGGGCCGATTTTGACATTGATCGGTTTGACGACTTCATAGGTTGCGACCCGGTCGATCTTTGGCTTCCATTCCTGACGGACCGCAAGGCTGTCGCGCACATCGCTGACGCGGCGGATCAGGTCGAAGGTCCCGAACGACCCGGGCTTGTCGGTTGGTTGCCCGACACCCAGTGCCATCTGGAACCGCGTGCCGGGTTGCAGGACGGCATCTGGCGGGGTGAACCAATCCGGCCAGGGCGACGCGCCATTGGCAAGTCCGGCATAGGCCGCAGCGGCGTCGGCGTCGGTCTTGAACCGCCAGCGATGGTCGGCGAGCCAGGCCCTGCCGGGGGAGGAGGCAAGCGTGTTGGCATCACCGCCACAGCGGCGCGGCGACCCGGCAGCCGAGGCAAGCCCGTCAGCGCCGGCACAAGCCGCCAGCCCGGCAAGCGCAGCAATCAACATCAGCTTTTGCATCGAACCCCCCGTTCACCCCATGTTTCAGCTTGCAGCCGATCCCGCAAGCCCGCTAGGACCGCGCTGACCTGATGAGGGGCGCTTAGCTCAGTTGGTAGAGCATCTCGTTTACACCGAGAGGGTCGGCGGTTCGAGCCCGTCAGCGCCCACCAGGGGGATTT
>JAYVLC010000074.1:0-3885 GCA_043759675.1 Sphingosinicellaceae bacterium | reverse complement strand
TCGAGAAACATGACCATGTGATCTTCACGACGGACAACGGCCATGTCGTCGCGTTCAATGATGCGCGGCGCTTTGGTTCGCTCGATTTTGCGCAAACCGCCCGGTTGCGCGAGCACCGGCTGTTTGCAGATCTTGGGCCCGAACCGCTGGGGCCTGACCTCACGGCGGCATACCTGACCGGGATGTTTGCCGGTCGGCTGGCGCCCGCCAAGGCGTTGCTGCTCGACCAGCGCGTGATCGCAGGCCTTGGCAACATCTATGTTTGCGAGGCGCTGCACATGGCCGGCGTCCACCCGGCAAGATTGGGCGGCAACGTGTCCAAGGCCGAGATTGGCCGGCTGGTGCCCGCAATCAAGGATGTCCTGGAGGCCGCCATCGCCGCCGGTGGATCGACGCTGCGGGACTATGCGCAGATCGACGGCGAACTTGGCTATTTCCAGAAGGACTGGCGCGTCTATGGTCGGGAGGGCGAGCCCTGCCCGATCTGCGCTGCCCCTGTCCTCCGACTGGTTCAGTCCGGACGCTCGAGCTTCTTTTGCAAGTCTTGCCAACCCTTGGGAGAGCCGTGATGGCCGAATTTGAAACGCTTTTGATCGAAACCCGCGGGCGGGTGCGGATCATCACGCTGCACCGTCCCGAAGCCCTCAATGCCCTTAACCACCAGCTGACCAGTGAATTGACGCTGGCGTTGCGCGCCGCCGACTCGGATGAGGCGATTGGGGCAATCGTGCTGACCGGCCACGGCAAGGCCTTTGCGGCTGGTGCTGACATCAAGGAGATGGCCCCCAAAAACTTTGCCGATGTCTATGCTGAGGATTTCATCACGGCCACCTGGGAGGAGCTGACCCGGACCCGCAAGCCAGTGGTCGCAGCGGTCAATGGCTTTGCGCTGGGCGGTGGCTGCGAAATGGCGATGATGTGCGACATCGCCTTTGCCTCCGACACAGCAAAGTTCGGCCAGCCCGAGATCAAACTGGGGGTGATTCCAGGGTCCGGCGGATCGCAGCGGCTAACCCGGGCGGTCGGCAAGGCACTCGCGATGGACCTGATCCTGACCGGGCGGCTGATGGATGCAACCGAAGCTTTGCGCGCCGGTTTGGTGGCGCGAATCTACCCGGCCGACCAGCTTTTGACCGAGGCAGTGGCTGCCGCAGAGATGATTGCAGGCTATGGCCTGATCTCGGTTATGGCTGCCAAGGAGGCGGTCAACCGGGCTTTCGAATCAACGCTTGCCGAAGGGGTTCGCTTCGAGCGCCGCCTGTTTCACGGCCTGTTCGGAACGGCTGACCAGAAGGAAGGCATGGCGGCATTTGTCGAAAAGCGAGCTGCTGCCTTTACGCACCGTTGACCGAGTCGCCGCTTTGCCATAGAGACCGCGCCTTCCCGGCGGGGGCTTTCTCCTGCCGCGTCCGGCCATGTGCCTGACGAAGTCGACCAGCACATAAGGGTTTTCGATGGCCAATACGCCTCAAGCGCGCAAGCGCATCCGCCGCAACGACCGCCGCGCGGTCATCAACACAGCGCGCGTCAGCCGCATCCGTACCTTCCTGAAAAAGGTCGAGTCGGCGCTTGATGCCGGTGGCAAGGATGCCGCCGAAGCCGCTTTGAAGGCAGCCCAGCCCGAATTGATGCGCGGCGTCGCCAAAGGCGTTGTCCCCAAGAACACCGCAGCGCGCAAAATCTCCCGGTTGACCAAGCGCGTCAAAGCGCTCGCCTAAGCCCTAGTGGCAGGCTGATTTTCAGGGCGACGTCCCGGTTCGGGACGTCGCCCTTGTCATGTCCGGATCAGAGCGAACGAATCGGGATTCAAAGCTCCTTGCGGAAATACTATGTTATATATCAAGCATTTATAGCTAATGTGACCAGATTCCGACGACTCTTGCTGTCAACGGATTTATTTCGGTTTTGTGAAAATCCTTCGCTTGATCGGGCTTCACGCCGCTCGTTACAGTCTGCCTCCGACACCGTGCTGCTGGGGTTTAGGCCCCTCTTCCAACAAGATGTCGTTCAGTCATCGATTCGCGGCCTTGGGGCGGGCGTCGGTCGTACGCTGAAGCTGTGCACCGGGCCGAAGGCCTGTGGCATGGTGGCTGTTGCTGTATCTCGATTAGGGGCGATCAAAAGACTCATATGGCGACACAACCAGCCTATCTCGACACGCGTGCGCAGTCGCTATTCTTGGGTTCAGCATCCGATACCGCAGGTGCGTGGGAAGCGATTCGCGGCCTGTTGCGGGCGGAATATGGGGCGCGGACCTTTGAATCCTGGCTAAAGCCGATCGAGTTCATCGGCGTTGACGACGGGGCTGCGACCCTGTCGCTGCCGACTCACTTCATGGCGGACTGGATCCGCAACCATTTCCTCGACCGGCTGCGTGGCCTGTGGGCGGCGCAGGGTGTGCCAGCGGTCCGGCTGATTGTCAGATCGGCCTTCCGGGAGCGTCCGGCTGACCTCGTCGCGATTGTCACCGAACCGCCAGAGCCCTGCATCGGGGTCGCGCTGGAGGAGCGGTACAGCTTTGATTCGTTCGTGGTCGGGAAATCGAACGAGCTTGCCTATAATGCGGCACGGACCGTGGCCGAGGGTGGCGCTGTCGGTTTCAACCCGCTGTTCCTGCACGGCCAGACGGGCTTGGGCAAAACCCATTTGATGCACGCAATCGGTCATGAGCTGCGGGCGCGGAATCCAAAGGCCAGAATTGCCTATCTGTCGGCGGAAAAGTTCATGGTGGAGTTCCTCGCCGCCCTGCGCGCCAAAGACACGATTAGCTTCAAGCAGCGCCTCCGGTCGGTTGACTTGCTGATGATCGACGATGTCCAGTTCATCGCCGGCAAGGAATCAACGCAGGAAGAATTCTTCCACACGATGAACGAGATCATCGGGGCCGGAAAGCGGCTGGTGATCACTGCTGACCGCTCCCCCCAAAGCCTTGAAGGCATTCAGGACCGGATCCTGTCGCGGCTGGCGTGGGGCCTCGTGGCCGATATCAATGCGGCAGATTACGAGCTGCGCCTCAACATCCTGCACATGAAGATCGAGCGGCTGGCGGGCGTTGTTGTCGATCCGCAGGTCATCGAATTTCTGGCCCGGCGCATCACGTCCAACGTCCGCGAGCTGGAGGGTGCCTTGAACCGGGTGGTCGCCTATGCGACGCTGGTCGGCAAGCCGGTCGATCTCGATTTCACCCGTCACGTCCTCGCCGATGTGCTGCGCGCGCATGAAAAGAAGGTCACGATTGACGAAATCCAGCGCAAGGTCGCTGAATATTACACGATCAAACTCTCCGACATGATGTCGGCGCGGCGGTCGCGGGATGTCGCCCGCCCGCGGCAGATGGCGATGTATCTGGCCAAGAAGCTGACGCCGCGCTCGCTGCCGGAAATCGGACGGCGCTTTGGCGGGCGGGACCACACCACGGTGATGCACGCCGTCAAACGCATCGACGAGCTGCGCGCTGCCGACCCCGAACTCGAAGCCGATCTCGGTCGCCTCACCCGGATGCTCGACGGCTGATACGCAGCAGCGTAAGCGAAGGCCGATGCGTTCTCCCGCTGCCCATATCGACCGGCTGCCAGCCTCGGTGCGTGGTCCTGTCTGGATGATCATTGCCTGTTGCGCTTTCGCCAGCATCTGGGGGCTGACGCGCGCGGCCAGCGCGACTGTTCACCCGTTCATGATCGTATTCTGCCGCAATCTGTTTGGATCCCTGCTGATTATCCCGCTGGCGGCACCCGCCTGGCACCGTGACACGCTGAAGCGGATGCCGATTCATTTGCGGCGGGCCGGCTCTGGCATCATCGCGACCTACGCGACCTTCTACGCGGTCTCGCACGCCCCGCTGGCAACGGTTCAGGCCATCAACTTTGCCGCCCCGCTGTTTGCAAC
>JAYVLC010000073.1:0-6932 GCA_043759675.1 Sphingosinicellaceae bacterium | reverse complement strand
TTCACCTGACTGTCGTCGTGGAGACAAAAAGGGCAGCGCATGGTTCCCCCCGGATCCGGCTAACCGAGGTCTGGATAGATCGGGAAGCGGCGGCACAGCTGCCGGACGCGATCCTTGATCTGCGCCTCGACCGCAGTGTTCCCGGCCTCGCCATTGGCGACGAGTCCGTCAAGTACATCGGCGATCATGTCCCCGATGGCGGCAAACTCGCCGGGGCCAAAGCCGCGCGTTGTGCCTGCCGGTGATCCGACGCGGATGCCGGACGTGTGGACCGGCGGCAACGGATCGAACGGCACCCCGTTTTTGTTGCAGGTAATGGCTGCCCGCTCCAGCGCCTCGTCGGCCGCTTTGCCGGTGAGGCCCTTGGGCCGCAAATCAACCAGCACGACATGCGTATCGGTACCGCCCGCCACGATATCGCAGCCGCGCTCCTTGAGTTTTGCCGCAAGCACCTGTGCATTGCTGACGACGGCGCGGGCATAATCCTTGAACTCCGGTCGCAGCGCCTCTGCGAACGCCACCGCCTTCGCCGCAATGACGTGCATCAGCGGCCCACCCTGGAGGCCCGGGAACACTGCTGAATTGAGTTTCTTTGCCAAGGCTTCGTCATTGGTCAGGATCAATCCACCGCGCGGGCCGCGCAAGGTCTTGTGCGTTGTCGTGGTCACCACATGGGCGTGCGGGAATGGCGACGGGTGAACACCGGCGGCGACCAGACCGGCAAAATGCGCCATGTCAACGAACAGGATTGCGCCCACCATGTCGGCAATCGCCCGGAAGCGCGCGAAATCGAGGGTGCGCGGATAGGCAGAACCACCGGCAATGATGATTTTGGGCTGATGCTCCTTCGCCAGACGCTCGACCTGATCAAAATCGACAAGGCTGTCCTCACGGCGCACGCCATATTGTATGGCGTTAAACCATTTGCCCGACATTGCGGCTTTCGCCCCGTGGGTCAGATGGCCACCGGCATCGAGACTCATGCCAAGGATGGTGTCGCCCGGCTTGACCAGCGCCAGCATCACGGCGCCGTTGGCCTGTGCGCCGGAATGCGGTTGCACATTGGCAAAGCCGCATCCGAACAATTGCTTGGCGCGCTCAATCGCCAGCGTCTCCACAACATCGGACGGCGCGCAACCCTGATAATAGCGCTTGCCGGGATAGCCTTCGGCATATTTGTTGGTGAACACCGACCCTTGCGCCTCCAGCACCGCCTTCGAGACAATATTCTCGCTGGCGATAAGCTCGATCTGCTCCTGCTGACGGCGCAGCTCGGTCCTGAGCGCGCCGAACACCGCGGCGTCAGCCTGACCCAGGCTTTCGGTGAAAAAGCCGCTGTCATCGTCGCGGGTGGCAGGGCGGGTGCTCATAGGGCGGGCTCCTCAAGGCGGGGGTTGGTGAGTTTGGCGACCCGGGCGACGTGGCGTCCGCCCGAAAAAGACGTCGCAAGGAACTGGCGCAGACAGTCACCCGCGACCTCAGTGCCAATGATCCGGCTGCCGAGCACCAATATGTTTGCATCATTATGCTCGCGGGCGAATTTGGCCATGATGCCGTGGGTGCAGAGTGCCGCGCGAATGCCAGGATGCCGGTTTGCCGCAATCGACATGCCAATGCCGGTGCCACAAATCAGCACACCGGACGCAGCCGTACCGCTGGCGACCGCTGTTGCCACGGCAAAGGCAAAATCGGGATAGTCGACCGAGGCTTCGGATGCCGGGCCAAGATCGAGCGGGTCATAGCCCAGGGCGCGCAAATCCTCGACCAACGCAGCCTTCAGCGCAAAGCCCGCATGATCTGAACCTATGGCGATACACTGGCGCGACACGGGCGATCCTTTTCGGGGCGCTGACGGGTGGGAACGCGCCACATCTAGTAGACCCGCACCCGAAACGCTACCGCCAATCGTGCGTCAACAAGACCTGACCCAAAGCAATCCGGCAACCGCGACGCCCAGCGTGATCACCAGAATCCTTAGCCGATCAGGTGACACCCGTCCGGCGAACCGCCCCCCGAGACTGCCACCAACGAGAGCGCCACCCCCGACGGCAGCAGCAATCGACCACATCACCTGCCCCGACCGGATGAAAACCACCGCCGCTGCGACATTGATGACGAGGCTTAGCAATTGTTTCATGGCGTTGAGTCGATTCAGCGTGTCGCCGACCGACAGCGCTAGGACCGCGAGCGTCATCACGCCAAGGCCCGCCCCGAAATAGCCGCCGTAGACAGCCGAAAGGCCGACCGGCAGCACCGCCCACAGCGGCGTGCGGAGCGCGTCACCCTCTCCGTTTCTTAACGCCCAGCGGCGAACAACCGGCTGGGCTGCCAACAGGGCGCAGGCCAGCACGATCAGGCCGGGCACGACGGCGGTGAACTGCCGCCCGGAACTGCCAAGGAGCAGGAACGCGCCGGTGACCGCGCCCAAAGCTGCCGCAGGCGCGAGCAGCACTGCCCGCAGCCCCTGCCCGGCCAGATCGCGCCGCTGCGCCAGCGTACCGCCAAGATATCCGGGGCACAGCGCGACCGCGCTGGTCAAATTGGCAACAACCGGCGGCACGCCAAGCGCCACCATCGCGGGAAAGGTGATCAGGGTGCCGCCACCGGCGAGCGCATTGACCGCGCCTGCGGCAAGGCCTGCGAGCGCGAGGACAGGGAGTCGGTACAGCTCGTCGATGTTCCTGCCTTCCGGGGCCAGTCGTGGGTCCGGATCAGGTAGCGGCGATTGCCCCGGCTGGCACGGAAAATGTCTCGGCATTTACCCGCGACACGCCGTCACCCAGCGCCCCGAACAGCATCAGGAAGGCCGCAAGCAGGACACCGCGCCCGACAAATCGTTGCGAATGACTGAGGATTGGGTGGTCGCTGTCGATCTGCATCATGGTCGTCCCCGCTTGTCACGTCCGGTCTTACGGACAAAAGCCTAAGGGCCGGTCAGCAGATGCGATTAACCAAAGACTAAGTCGCCGCCGGCAGGCGCTGCGAAATAGCGGTCAACGACATCATCGCTGACTTCGGCAAGCGTGGCGGGTTGCCATTTCGGGTTCCGGTCCTTGTCGACCAGTTGCGCCCGGATACCCTCGTAAAAATCATGCCCCTGCTTGATGCCACACACGACCCGGTATTCATTGGCCAGCGCCCCGGCGATGTTGAGCGTGGCCCCTTCGCGCAACGCTCGCAGCGTCAGTTTGCAGGAGGTTGGCGACATGCGCGAGAGGGCCGCATGTTGGACCTGCGCCCAGTCGTCACCAGCAGCCAGTGAGACCATGACCTCCTCAACCTGATCATGGGCAAAATGAAAGTCGATTGCGTCGCGGTAGCTGCTGAGCGGTGAGGCTCCTGCGTCACTGGTGAACTTTGCAAGCGTCGGCTCGACAGGCCCGCCCGCCGACAGCGCGGTCACCAGCGCATCGGTCTGGTCGCTCGTCACAAAATGCGTGGCGATCCCGGCCCAGATGCAATCGCCCGGCCCAAAGCGCGCGCCGGTCAGCCCGGCAAATGTTCCGATCTCGCCCGCGAGGCGCGGCAAGGCATGGGTCCCCCCGACGTCAGGCAACAGGCCAATACCGGTCTCCGGCATCGCAAACATCGTCCGCTCATTTGCGACGCGGTAGGGCGCGTGAATCGACAGGCCAACGCCGCCGCCCATGACAATGCCACCGATCAACGCGACATAGGGTTTGGGGTAAGTCGCAATGGCGTGATTCATCCGGTATTCGTCGGCGAAAAATTCCTCCCATTCACCGCTGCCTGCCTGACCGGCCTTGGCGACCGCGACCACATCGCCGCCAGCGCAAAAGGCCCGGTCGCCTGCACCTTGGATGATGATCAGCGATATGGCGGAATCACGCGCCCAGACATCAAGCTGCGCATGAATCGCCACGCACATCGGTCGGTTCAGCGCATTGAGCGCCTGGGGGCGGTTCAGCGTGATGATCCCGGCCACCCCGCGCACCTCGAACAGCACATCATCCATCAGCCGCGCTCCACCATCATTGCTTTGTCCGGCATCGGCATCGGCATGGCCGTACAACTCATGCGGGCCAGATGTCGCCCTTGGGGATCGAACATGTCGGCTTCCATGAAGGCCACCCGCTTGCCGAGCTTCAGGCACCGCCCCTCGACAAACAGCGGACCTTCTTTTGCCGCGCCGAAGAAGGTCGTTTTGAACTCCAGCGTCGGCACCACGATCCGTTCGCCCGATTTGACGATCGCCGACATCGCGGCCGCATCATCCAGCATCGCGGCCACGAACCCGCCCTGAACGCTGCCCATCGGATTGCAAAAATCACGCCTGGCCAGATATTCGACCCGGATGGTGCCCTTGGCGCTATCGAGCGCGAGAACCTTGCAGCCGAGCAGCAGCGCCGTTGGCGGCACATAGCTGTTCATCCGCGCCAGCAGTTGCACGTCATCCATCGCCATGCGTCAACCCTTCAGAGAAAGTCCAATCCGTCGAGCCCGAAGCTGTGCAGGGCCGGGACCAGAGCGTCAATGTCCCCGGATTGCGTGGTAAACACCACACGCCCGGGCGCCGGCTGAGCGGGCCAGACTGTGCCGACCAGCAAATGCGCGGTTCGACGCGCAATCCCCTCGGCTCCGTCGATGAAGCTGATCGGCCGCCCCGCCGCCGCCGCCAGTTCATCACCTGCGAGCGGAAAATGTGTACAGGCGAGCACGATCGTGTCGATCCGTTCGCCGCCCGGCTGCCCCAGCAGCCCGGCCAGATCTGCGGCATAGTCTGGCAAGCCCGGCGGATGTCCTCGCAGTTTCGCCTCGACCATCTCTGCCAGCCGCGCCGACCCGTGGCGGAGCACAAGACAATCGCCCGCAAATTCCGCAGCCAGCCGGTCCACATAAGGTTGCCGGACAGTCGCGACAGTCCCCAGAACACCAATCACCTTGGTTCGTGTCATCGCGGCTGCCGGTTTAATCGCCGGGACCGTGCCCACAACCGGGACCTCCAGCGCCGCCCGCACATGCGCCAAAGCAATCGTCGAGGCGGTATTGCAGGCGATAACCACCAACCGCGGCTTGTATCGCTCCGTCAGCCGCCCGAGCAGGGCGCAGACACGGGTCGCCACCTCCATCTCCGACTTGCCGCCATAGGGAAAGCCACCATTATCGGCGACGTAAACGATGGGCGCGTGGGGTAGCCGCGTCCGGATCGGCCCGAGCACGGACAGCCCGCCAACCCCGGAATCAAAGACGAGGATGGGGTTGGTCATCCGGCCAGCAGCCGGGCGAGCGGACCGGGTACATTCGCGCCAAACGGGTTCACAATTGTCACGCCGCGCCAGACAAACCCGCCCTGCATGTCCTCACTCAGCAAATAATCACACCGCGCCTCAGCGGCGGCCGACAGGATGACAGCGTCCCAGATTGTCAGCCTGTGCCGCGTCGCAAGGTCGACAGCCGTCGTCATCAGTTCGGCGGTGGTCGGCTGGCAAATGCTTGATCCCCGCCAATCTTCGACGCTGGCGCGGCTCGCGTCGGCGCTTCGTCCAACCCGCCGGGTCAGGACATTGAACAACTCACCGAGTGCCTGAACAGGGACGATCCGATTCCGCCTTGGAATAGCATCGAGCAGCCTTTGGGCGATACCGATCTTGCGCTGATCACCGGGGTGCCGTTCCGCACCCTCCGCATAGATCAGGATGTTGGAATCGAGCGCAATCCGGGTCTGCTCAATCGTCATAGAGCTCGTCGCGAGTCCAGGGTCCGATCACCACCATCTCCTGACTGCGTAGCCGCCGCATCAGGCGTTCGTGTGCGCTTTCCTGCTCGATGTCCTCGGCATCAACCGGCACGATCCGCGCCACCGGGCGACCGTGGGAGGTCACCGTTATAGTCGCCCCCGCCTCCACCTCGCGGAGGATGCGCGAAAACGACCGATTGGCCTCGCTGGCGGAGACGGCGCTGGACATCGTTCAATTCCAATAGTGAATTTCACTACATATTCTAGATTTTGCCTTTCCGCAACGTACGTTTGCTCGATGCACTTTTGCCGCTAAACCAAAGTCATGTCACATGCATCCTATCCTGCCCTTCGTCTTCGCCGCTCGCGCGCCGCTGCCTGGTCGCGGGCCATGGTAGCCGAAACCGTTCTGACGCCGGCCGATCTGATCTGGCCGGTGTTCGTCGCGCAAGGGTCAGGCAACCGGGAGCCGATCCGGACGATGCCGGGGGTGGAGCGGTTGTCGGTCGACTTGATCGGCGCGGCAGCCAGGGAGGCGGCGGCGCTCGGCATTCCCTGCATAGCGCTGTTCCCCAATACCCAAGCTGACCGGCGCAGCGATGACGGGCGGGAGGCGCTCAATCCAGACAATCTGATGTGCCGCGCGATTCGGGCGATCAAGGATGCGACCGGCGATATCGGCGTGCTGACCGACGTGGCGCTCGACCCCTATACCAGCCACGGGCATGACGGGCTGCTCGACGACGCCGGACGCATCCTCAACGATCCAACCCTCGACATTCTGGTCGGCCAGTCGCTCAATCAGGCGCGCGCCGGGGCCGACATCATCGCGCCGTCGGACATGATGGACGGTCGCGTCGGGGCAATCCGCGCCGCGCTGGAGGGGGAGCGGTTCACCGATGTCCAGATCATGGCCTATTCGGCCAAATACGCCTCGGCCTTCTACGGGCCGTTCCGGGATGCGGTCGGGTCATCGGGCTTTCTGAAGGGTGACAAAAAAACCTACCAGATGGACTATGCCAATGCCGAGGAAGCGTTGCGCGAAGTCGCGATGGACCTCGCAGAAGGCGCAGACAGCGTGATGGTCAAGCCCGGTCTGCCCTATCTCGACATCATCCGGCGGGTGAAGGACCGCTTTGACGTTCCTGTTTTTGCCTACCAGGTGTCGGGCGAATATGCGATGATCGAGGCTGCGGTCGCTGCGGGGGTTCTGGACCGCGACAAGGCAATTCTT
>JAYVLC010000072.1:0-8355 GCA_043759675.1 Sphingosinicellaceae bacterium | reverse complement strand
CAATTGTTTTCACCGGCGCTGCAAAAGCAGATTGGCGGCTACCGCGCGAGCGCACTCTACGCCGATACGATGCGTGACGCGCCAGCCAGCGATGAGCTTGGCCGCGCCCAATATGCTGACATGAAGCACTGGTTACCCGGCGACATCCTGACAAAATCAGATCGGGCCTCGATGGCTGTCGGCCTCGAAGCTCGCGAGCCGTTGCTGGATCAGGACCTTGTGCAATGGGCGGCTGGCCTGCCGGTCAATATGCGTGTCCGCGGCGGGCAGGGGAAGTGGCTCCTGAAGCGCGCGATGGAACCCCATGTACCGCACCACCTGCTATATCGGCCGAAGATGGGGTTCGTCGTTCCGATCTCGGCCTGGTTCCGCGGCCCGCTTGCCGATCACGCCGAAGCGCTCGCCACCCGTTCAACCGTTCTGGAAACCGGCTGGTTTGACCGGGCATTCCTCGCCCGCGCCGTCGCCGATCACCGGAGCGGGCGCACCGACAATGGACGGCTGCTGTGGCAATTGCTGATGCTGGACAAATCGCTCGCCAGGATGTTCCCGTCAAGCGCGAAGGGCTGATAGAGTGGAGCGATGACCAACATCCTGCTTGGCGGCGGCACCGGATTGGTCGGCGGGTTGCTGACCGAGCGCTTGCTGGCGCGCACCGACGTGACGCTGGCCAGCGTCGTCCGGCGCGGGGCGGGGCCGCATGAGCGGGTCACCGATTTCGATGCGCTGATCGCCGATCCGGCAGGGACGGCGGCGGCGATGGGATTAGGGCCGGTGGATGTCGGCATCTCTTGCCTCGGCACGACAATCCGGATTGCGAAGTCCCAGGCCGCGTTCCGGCGGGTGGATTTCGATACGGTGATCGCACTCGCCAAGGCCGCGAAATCTCTCGGCGCACGGCAGTTCATCGTGGTGACCTCGGTCGGTGCGAAGCGAGGCAGCGGCAATTTCTACCTGTCGGTCAAGGGCGACACTGAGGCGGCGCTGGGAGCGATGGGGTTCGAACGGCTGGACATATTGCGGCCTGGGTTGATCCTTGGCGAGCGCGCGGATCGACGGCCAGCGGAGCAGTTGGGGCAGCAAGCTGCGGCGTTCCTAAATCCCTTCCTGAAACTGACCACGCCGAACTATGCTGCGGTTGATGCTGGCTGTGTCGCAGCTGCCGCTGCCGCGTTGGCAGGGCACCAAGCGCAGGGGCGGTTCACCCACCACAATGCCGCACTCGAGCGATTATTCAGGTCAGAAAAAGATTGACGTTTACGTAAACGTAATATAAATGTTCTGGATGCATGAAGCCTCTACGACAACCCTTCAACCGGAATCGTCGCGCTTCACGATCCGTGACCTGACGGTCGCCTTTTCCATCACGCCGCGCACGATCCGTTTTTACGAAGACGAAGGTCTGATCAACCCGGAGCGGCAGGGTCAGAATCGGCTGTACTCCAAGGGGGACCGCGCACGACTTGAGTGGATATTGCGGGGCAAGCGTGTTGGGTTCAGCATCGCTGACATCCGGGAAATGCTTGATCTTTACGGAGCGGATGACGGGCGGGAGACGCAGCGGCGCGTGACGATTGAGCGCTGCGAACAGCGGGCAGCCACGCTCGCCGCCCAGAAGACCGACATCGATGAAATGATTGATGAATTGCAACAATTTGTCGCGATGCTGCGAATGGGCAAGCGCGATCCCCAGACCGAAGGGCTTTGACATGCCGACCTATCGCGCACCGGTGAAGGACACGCAGTTCGTGCTGAAGCACATCGTGCAGCTGGAGAAATATGCCAATCTACCGGGCTTTGCCGATGCGACGCCGGACGTGGTTGAGGCGATCCTGACTGAAGGTGCGAAATTCGTTGAGGAGGTTCTGCAACCGCTCAACCAGGTCGGTGACCGGGAAGGCTGCACCCGTCATGCCGACGGATCGGTGACGACGCCGACCGGGTTCAAGGAAGCCTATCGGCAATTCTGCGATGGCGGCTGGGGCACATTGGGTGCGCCGGTTGAATATGGCGGGCAGGGGCTGCCGCATGCGATTTCGATGGCGATGGAGGAATTTCTCGTCTCAGCCAACATGGCCTTTTCGATGTATCCGGGGCTGACCGGCGGGGCGATTGCGGCGATCAACGTCGCGGCATCGGACGCGCTGAAGCAAATCTATCTGCCCAACATGATCCATGGCCGCTGGACCGGCACGATGAACCTGACCGAGCCGCATTGCGGCACCGACCTCGGCCTGATCCGCACCAAGGCCGAGCCGCAGGCTGATGGCAGTCACAAGATCACCGGCACCAAAATTTTTATCTCGTCGGGCGAACATGACATGGCCGATAACATCGTCCACCTCGTGCTGGCCAAGGTTAGCGGCGCGCCGGACAGCGTGAAGGGCATCAGCCTGTTCATCGTGCCGAAGTTCCTTGTGAACGCCGACGGCAGCCTTGGCGTACACAATGACCTCAGCTGCGGCTCGATCGAGCACAAGATGGGCATCCACGGCAATTCGACCTGCGTGATGAACTATGACGGGGCAACCGGCTATCTGGTCGGCGAGGAGAACAAAGGCCTCAAAGGCATGTTCATCATGATGAACGCCGCCCGGCTGGGTGTTGGCATTCAGGGTATCGGGATGGGCGAGGTCGCGTATCAGAACGCGGTTGCCTATGCGAAGGATCGTCGTCAGGGGCGTGGCCTGACCGGCGCGGCGGAGCCCGAGGCGAAGGCGGATCCGTTGATGGTGCACCCAGATGTGCGGCGGATGCTGCTCGATGCCCGGGCGTTTAACGAGGGTGCACGGGCGCTGGCGCTTTGGGGGGCGTTGCAGGTTGATCTGAGCCACAAGGCGCAGACCGAGGCCGAACGCCAGATGGCCGATGATCTGATTTCACTGCTGACGCCGGTGATCAAGGGCGTGTTCACCGACACCGGTTATTCCAGTGCGACCAATTCGCAGCAGATTTTTGGCGGCCACGGCTATGTCGCTGAATGGGGCATGGAGCAGTTCGTCCGCGATGCCCGGATTGCGATGATCTATGAAGGCGCGAACGGCGTACAGGCGATGGACCTGGTCGGGCGCAAGCTCGGGTCAAATGGCGGGCGCGGGGTGATGGCCTATTTTCAGATGATCGGGCAGGCGGTCGCGGATGCGCGTGCTTCGACTTCGCTCAGCATGAGCGGGGTTGGGAAGATCGCCGACGGGCTTGAGAAGGCGCTCGGCGAGTTGCAGGCCGCGACTGGCTGGCTGATGCAGAATGGCATGACCAATCCGAACAATGCCGGGAGCGCGGCCTACGCCTATATGCAGCTTATGGGCATCGTCGCGCTCGGCCATATGTGGCTGCTGATGGCGAAGGCGGCGCACGAGACGTTGGACGCCGGGACTGACGACAAGGCATTTTTCGAGGCAAAAACCATCTCCGCACGGCATTTTGCCGAAAGCCGGTTCCCCGAGGCAGGCGCCTTGCGTCGCAAGATCGAGGCGGGCGCCGATGTATTGATGGCGATGCCGGTTGAGAGTTTTTGAGAGATCAACCAGCTGTCATCCCGGCCCTGAGCCGGGACCCAGCGAGGCGAAGTAGCGCGAGCGAGGCTCGCACGTTGTCGATTTGGCTGGGTCCCGGGTCGAGCCCGGGATGACAGAGTGAAAGAGGAACGATCATGACCGAAGCCTATATTTACGACGCGGTCCGCACCCCGCGCGGCAAGGGCCGCAAGGATGGCGCGCTGCATGAGATTACGCCAATCCAGCTGGCAACGCAGGTCCTGCAGGCGCTGCGGGACCGGACCGGGATTGATACCGCCGATGTCGATGATGTCGTGCTGGGCTGCGTGTCACCGGTCGGTGAGCAGGGAGCCGATCTCGCGCGCGTCGCCGTGCTGAATGCGGACTATGCCGAAACAACGGCGGGTGTGCAGATCAACCGGTTCTGCGCGTCGGGCCTTGAGGCTTGCAACATGGCGGCTGCCAAGGTGATGGCGGGTGAGGCGATGTTTGCCATCGGCGGCGGGGTCGAGAGTATGTCCCGGGTGCCGATGGGCGCTGACGGCGGTGCATGGCCGATGGACCCGGCGGTTGCCTACAAAACCTATTTCATGCCGCAGGGCATTGGGGCTGACCTGATCGCCACCAAATATGGCTTTAGCCGTGATGATGTCGATGCCTATGCGGTCGAGAGCCAGAAGCGCGCGGCGCGGGCCTGGAGCGAGGGCCGGTTCAAGAATTCGGTGATCGGTGTCCGCGACGTGATCGGCGAAGTCGTGCTCGCGCATGACGAGCATATGCGCCCCTTCGCCGACATGCAGTCAATGGCATCGCTTAGCCCGGCGTTCCAGATGATGGGCGAGCAAATGCCGGGCTTTGATGCCATCGCACTGCAACGCTATCCGGAGGTTGAGAAGATCAATCACGTCCACCATGCCGGCAATTCGTCAGGCATTGTTGACGGTGCGTCGGCGGTGCTGATCGGCAACCGCGAGATGGGCGAGAAATACGGGCTGAAGCCGCGCGCCCGCATCCGGGCGATGGCGTCGATCGGGTCGGAGCCGGCAATCATGCTGACCGGGCCAGAGTTCGTGTCACAAAAAATCCTGCGCCGGGCTGGAATGTCCGTTGCTGATATCGACCTGTATGAACTGAACGAGGCGTTTGCCAGCGTGGTGCTGCGGTACATGCAGGCGCTCGGGCTCGATCATTCCAAGGTCAACGTCAACGGCGGCGCGATTGCGATGGGCCATCCCCTTGGTGCGACCGGTGGGATGATCCTCGGTACCGTGCTCGACGAGCTGGAGCGGACCGGGAAGGGCACCGCCCTTGTCAATTTGTGTGTCGGGGCCGGCATGGGCACCGCAACGATCATCGAGCGGATTTAATCAATCGTCATCCCCGCGAAGGCGGGGACCCACGCTGACGGCGACACCGATCGTTCTGGGCGTGTTGAGAAGTGGGTTCCCGCCTTCGCGGGAATGACGAGAAAAGAGAAAAGGGAAACACCCCATGACCGAGACCATCAAGTTCGACATCGATGCTGACGGCATTGCGCTGCTGACCATCGACGTGCCCGGCCAGACCATGAACGTCATCACCGGAGAATTCACGCGTGACCTTGGCACGTTGATTGAGCGTATCGCGACCGATGCCGCGATCAAGGGCGCGGTCATCACATCCGGCAAGGCGACGGGCTTTATGGCTGGGGCCGACCTCAAGGGCATGGGCGGGATGATTGGCAGCGGTTCTGGGGACAGCGGCGGCAAATCCAAGGCGGCGCTGCTGTTCGACACTGTGTTCGGGCTGAACAAGCTGTTCCGGCGGCTGGAGACCTGCGGCAAACCGGTGGCCGCAGCCATCAACGGTCTGGCGCTTGGCGGTGGCCTTGAGGTAACGCTCGCCTGCCATTACCGGGTGTGCAGCGACAACCCGAAGATCGTGCTCGGTCTGCCCGAAGTCATGGTTGGGCTGTTGCCGGGAGCCGGTGGCACGCAGCGGCTGCCGCGCCTGATGGGGGTGCAGGCCGCGCTAATCTATCTGACTCAGGGCAAAAATATGAGCCCGCAGGAGGCGCAGGGCTTTGGCGTGGTGCACGAACTGGCTCCTGCTGCCGACGTCGTGGCCCGGGCGATTGCCTGGGTGAAGGCCAATCCAGCGGGCGGAGTGCAGCCCTGGGATCAAAAATCGTTCAAATTCCCCGGTGGGGCAGGGGCGATGAACCCGGCTTTCATGCAGACCTTTGTCGGGGTCAACGCGATGGTCCAGGCCAAAACCATGCACAACATGAACGCGCCCGTGGCTATCCTGTCGGCCGTGTATGAGGGCGCGCAGCTGCCGATGGACACTGCCATCCGGGTTGAGAGCAAATATTTCGTCAAGCTGGTGTCTGACAGTCAGGCCGGGAACATGATCCGTAGTCTCTTTGTCAACAAGCATGCCGCCGAACGTGGCGCGCGCCGTCCGGCGGGCGTTGCACCGATGCCGACCCGCAAGGTCGGGATGCTGGGTGCGGGCTTGATGGGGGCGGGTATCGCCATGGTTTCGGCGCAAGCCGGGATCGAGGTGGTGCTGCTCGACCGCGATCAGGCAGCTGCCGACAAGGGGAAGCAGTATACCGCCGACCGGCTCGCCAAAAAGCGCATGCCGCAGGACAAGGCCGACGCGATCCTCAACCGCATCCATGCGACCTCGGACTATGCCGACCTCAAAGGCTGTGACCTGATTATCGAGGCGGTGTTCGAGACCCGCGAGATCAAGGCCGACGTCACGAAGATGACCGAAGCCGCGGTGGGAGCGGATACGATCTTTGGGTCAAACACCTCGACCTTGCCGATCACCGGATTGGCCGAGGCGTGGAGCAAGCCCGACAATTTCATCGGCATCCACTTTTTCTCGCCGGTCGAGAAAATGCCCTTGGTCGAGATCATTGTCGGTAAGAAGACTGGTACGCAAGCCATTGCCAAAGCTCTGGATTATGTTGCGCAGATCAAGAAGACACCGATTGTCGTCAACGACAGTCGTGGCTTCTACACCTCGCGCTGCTTTGGCACCTATGTGCAGGAGGGGCTGACCCTGCTCGGCGAGGGCGTCGGCCCAGCACTCATTGAAAATGTCGGCAAGATGGCCGGAATGCCGGTCGGGCCGCTGGCGGTGAACGACGAGGTTGGACTCGATCTGTCGTACAAGGTCGGTCAGCAGACCAAGAAGGATCTTGGTGACACATATGATGCCGGTCCGGGCGGTAGGGTCATTGAGACGATGCACGAACTCGGTCGCCTCGGCCGCAAGAACGCCAAGGGTTTTTATGTCTATCCCGAAGGCGGCAAGAAATATTTATGGCCAGAGCTTTCAGCCACCGTCGCGACGCCGGGTGCGCATCAAGACCCGACCCCGGAGGCGGTGCGCGAGCGGCTGGTGTATCGCCAACTGGTGGAATGTGCGCGCTGCTTTGCCGAAGGCGTGCTTGAGACGCCCGAGGACGGCGATCTCGGTGCCATTTTTGGCTGGGGTTTTGCTCCACATACCGGCGGGCCGTTCAGTCACATGGATACGCTGGGGCTGGCCGATGTGGTTGCAACACTCGATCGGTTGGCGCAGGCCCACGGCGAACGGTTCAATCCGCCGCAGCTACTGCGCGACATGGCAGCCAGGGGTGAGACATTTTATGGCAACCGGATGAAGAAAGCCGCCTGACCTGAAAGGACTACCGATGACCCATCAGCCACCAGCGAGCAGTTTCACCCGGTTCGAAGTGCGGCCGCTGTCACCGACGATTGGCGCTGAACTACATGGGCTAGCTCTTGGAGATTCCCTCGACGCCGCGACGATTGCCGATATCCGGGCTGCTTTGCTGACCCACAAGGTGATCTTCTTCCGGGATCAAGCGATCAGCCGAGCCCAGCATATCGCTTTTGCTCGCTGTTTTGGTGCCCTCGAAATCCATCCGGCGACCCCGAAGGCTCAGCCCGACCCCGAAGTGCTGCGCATCGCGCACGGACCAGAGTCCAGGGGCAAGGAAAATTTCTGGCATTCGGACGTGACCTGGCGCGCCGAACCGTCGCTGGGCTCGATCCTGCGCGCCATTGAGATTCCATCGGTGGGCGGTGACACGCTGTTCGCCGATATGGGTGCCGCCTATGACGCCTTGTCGCCCGCAATGCGGGATTGGGTCTGCGGCCTGACTGCGGTCCACGACATCGCCCGGGTGTTTGCCAAGCGCCTTGGCAGCGATGCCGACACGTTGCGCGCCAAATATCCGCCGCAGGAGCACCCCGTCGTCCGCACCCATCCCGAAACCGGCCGGCGCGGCCTGTATGTCAACACCGCCTTCACCAGCCATATTGTTGGCCTCGCCGCCAAGGAGAGCGACTGGCTGCTCGCCCACCTGTACGCCCAGGCCACGTTCCCGGAATTCCAGTGCCGGTTCCGCTGGGCTGAAAATTCCATCGCCTTCTGGGACAACCGCTCAAGCCAGCATTACGCCGCATCGGACTATTTCCCGGCGGTTCGGGTGATGGAACGCGTGACGATCGCCGGGGACAAGCCGTATTTTTCGGCCGGATGATATCGTCAGCAAAAACGGCCGGAGCGGTTGCCCACTCCGGCCGTCAGGGTGTCCCGGCGCTTCAAGGGGAGAAGCATGCGCCGGGGCGGGGGGACGCTTACGCAACTAACCGCGCAGCAGAGACAGGACATTCTGCTGCGATTGATTGGCCTGGGCGAGCATCGCGGTCGCGGCTTGCGACAGGATTTGCGCCTTGGCCAAATTGGTGGTTTCCGTCGAAAAATCGGCGTCTTCAATCCGGCTGCGGGCCTGGAGCAGGTTGGCCGAGCGCGACGTCAGCGTGTTGACCGAGGATTCGAGACGGTTCTGCAC
>JAYVLC010000071.1:0-7008 GCA_043759675.1 Sphingosinicellaceae bacterium | reverse complement strand
CGGCACCGATGAACCGCTGGTCACCTATGAGACCGGCACCAGCGGCACCGCCAAGGTCTGGCTGTACGGCGATGCGCAAGGCTCGATTGTCGCGATGGCGGGCAGCGACGGCAACAGCCTCGTCACCAACAGTTATGGCCCGTATGGGGAACCCGGCCTGACCGCTGCGGGGCGGTTCGGCTATACCGGTCAGGCCTATATTCCGGAACTCGGTCTCTATTATTACAAGGCGCGGTTCTACTCGCCCTGGCACGGTCGCTTCCTGCAAAGCGACCCGATCGGCACCGAGGGCGGCATGAACCTGTATGAATATGCCGGGGGGGACCCGGTTAATGGGAGTGACCCCGATGGGTTGCAGAGCGTGTATGGGCCGCCGAGCAAGCCCAAGTTCGGCAACTACAACAGCCCATATTATGACGCTACGGATCCGATCATTGTGAACGGGACACGATATCGGCCGCTCGTCCTGAAATCATCGCCTGTTGGCGGCGCGTTTTCGAGCCTAGGCAATTTGGGACAATATACCGGACCGCGCGGCCGCTCACATTCTCACTACCCCCGCTGGTTGCCCGTTCTAGCGCATCCCCGGAAGCAAGGGCGGCATGGGGGAGACTTCCGCCCAAACCTGAAGACTGGTGCGGCTCAAATGGAAGCGAGTGGGTTCCCGATGGAATTTGGGGCGGGGCATGTGCCATTCATGACAAATGCTACGAGACCCCTGGGTCAACAAAGACACAATGCGACCTAGCTTTGGCTCGAAACATAACCCGTGAATGTACGGTGCGGAGCCTCGGAACAGCACAAGGTGCATGCGGTGCAGTAGGTTTATTTTATGGCGGCGGCCTAATGGCGAATGGGTGGTGGTCGACTGGAAGCACTTCTAGTATGGCCTATCGAAACGCTCAGAATAAGAAAAAAAGGAAAACTTAGTAACTCGGAGTTGCAATGTACATTGACGGATATTCAATCGCTACAGGAATATTTCTATTCTTAATATTACCTATGATAGTACTATACTTGAATATTCGAAAGAAACATCTTGGATGGATAGTTCTATTAATATTGTCAATTGCATTTTTTTTAAAGGATTCTTAGAAAGAATATAGTAACTATTGATTTTACGATTACGGTGACGTTGCGTAATTGGAATTACGGTGACAGAATTACGGTGACAGTGCACTTAATTGATGGTTTCTTTTGGGCATAGGGGAATTACGGTGACAGTGCACTTAATTGATGGTTTCTTCCGGGCATAGGGAGGTCGCACCGCATTGCACCTGCGAGACTGCGGGGGTCGATACGGCTCAACTTCGTATGTGTTCGCACTTTGTTCTTGACATTCACAACCATATCGGTTAGGCGTCTGTTTGCTCCGGCGTGGCCACGTTCGGGGCGGACACGGGTGGGCGGCTGTTACAGGCCGCCCACCCAGGACCGGCGCGGAATCGTTCGGGTAACCAGCCGAAGCTTCGCGACCTGCCCGTCTGGTGAGGTCTGCATTTCGAGCGCCCAGCTGCATATGCTGAAAGGGCGACGGACCAAGGCTCCAGACACCAGTCTCGGTGTGATGTACTAACCAAGTCTCAAATCACCGAGCCCCGAGCGTTCTTGCAGAGAACGCGCCGGTCCCCGTTTGTCCCCCGGCCGCCAAATGGCGCGACCGGGATGTTGGTGCGTGCGTCAGCCCGCCCGCTCGACCATCAGTTTCTTGATCTCGCCGATCGCCTGCGCCGGGTTCAGGCCCTTGGGGCAGACGTTGGAGCAGTTCATGATGGTATGGCAGCGATACAGGCGGAACGGGTCCTCAAGCTCATCGAGCCGTTCACCGGTCATCTCGTCGCGGCTATCGGCAAGCCAGCGATAGGCCTGGAGCAGGATGGCCGGCCCGAGGAATTTGTCATTGTTCCACCAGTAGCTCGGGCACGAGGTCGAGCAGCAGGCGCACAATATGCACTCATACAGCCCATCAACCTTGGCGCGGTCTTCGGGCGATTGCAGCCGCTCCTTCATCGCAGGCTCGGGCGTGACGGTCTGCAACCACGGCTTGATCGAGGCATATTGCGCATAGAAATGTTTGAAGTCGGGAACGAGGTCCTTGATCACATCCATGTGCGGCAGCGGGGTGATCTGGACATCGCCCTTGATGTCGTCGATCGCCTGGGTGCAGGCCAGTGTGTTGGTCCCGTCGATATTCATCGAGCAGGAGCCGCAAATGCCTTCGCGGCACGAACGGCGGAAGGTCAAAGTCGGGTCGATATCCGATTTGATCTTGATCAGCGCATCCAGCACCATCGGCCCGGTCTGGTCGAGGTCGATGCTGTAGCTGTCAAAGCGCGGGTTCTCCGCCGTGTCGGGGTCCCAGCGATAAATCCTGAAGGTCTTGACCCGGGCCGCGCCCGCAGGCGCCGGATGCCGCTTGGCCTTGCCGGTGATTTTGCTGTTCTTGGGAAGTGCGAATTCGGCCATTATCTGATCTTTTCCTCGATACCCGCCTGCTTCATAGCGCTCGTTGCAGTGAAGCGTTTTTTCGTGCCCGCGTCGATGCTTATGTGGCGATTGGTGATCGGGCTATACCAGATTTCATGATCACCTTTGCCGTATCGGACGAACTGGCACCCGTGGGCCGAGAGCATACGCTTGAGCTCGCGACCATAGCCCTGACCCATCAGGCCGCAACGGGCAGCATGACTTCATGGAACGCCACCAGTTTCAACAGATGCGGCCCCTGACGCTGTACCACCGAAAGTTCGTGCGCGTTAAGTTCAAGCAATTCGGGCAAGACCGCCGTCGCACGTTCACCCAGCCGCTCAAGAGTGTCGCCTTCGGTCGTCAGGCCCGGCACGTCGGTATCAACAATGTACCAGATACGATCTCCCGGATCGTAATTCGCATGAACTGTCCAGACCGACATGAGCGCCTCTCGAACCAACGATGTCGGGCTATGCCTTTACCGGGCTTCGCGCAAGACCAAAAGGCGGCTAGGGGGGATGATGCGCCTTACCGATTGCCACAATGTCGAGGATTTCCGCAGGCTGGCAAAACAGCGCCTGCCGGGTCCGATTTTCCATTACATCGACGGGGCCGCCGACGATGAGCGGGCCAAAGACCGCAACACCGCATCCTTCGACGATTGCGACCTGGTCCCGAACGTGCTCGCCGGCGCCGACAGCGTCGACATGCGCACCACCGTCATGGGCCGCGAGATCGCGATGCCGCTATTCTTGTCACCGACCGCCTTACAGCGCCTGTTTCACTGGCAGGGGGAGCGGGCGGTCGGTGCGGTTGCCGAAAAATTCGGGACCTTCTTCGGCATCTCCTCGCTTGGCACAGTCAGCCTTGAGGAGATTGGCCGCACCGTCTCCACCCCGAAGCTGTTCCAGCTTTATGTCCACAAGGATGAAGGCCTGAACCAGGCGATGATTGCGGCGGCCAAGGCGGCAAAGTTCGATGCGCTGGCACTGACGGTCGACACCATCGTCGGGGGTAACCGCGAGCGCTGCCTGCGCACCGGCTTTACCTCCCCGCCCCGCCTGACCGCGCGTTCGGCGCTAAGTTTTGCCCTGCATCCGGCCTGGGCGATCAACTATTTCGCGCGGGAAAAGTTCGAGCTACCCAATCTTGCCAAACACGTGGCCGAAGGCTCGAACATCGCGCTGTCGGTGTCCGAATATTTCACCTCGATGCTCGATCAGTCGCTCGATTGGAAGCGCGCGGAAGCGGTGCGCAAAGACTGGGGCGGCGAATTCTGCCTCAAAGGCATCATGTCGGTCGGTGATGCGCGGCGGGCGGTCGATATCGGCGCAACCGCGATCATGGTCTCAAACCACGGCGGCCGCCAGCTCGACGGCAGCCGCGCACCCTTCGACCAATTGGCCGAAATCGTCGATGCGGTCGGCGACAAGCTCGACGTCATCTGCGACGGCGGCATCCGGCGCGGCAGCCATGTGCTGAAAGCGCTCAGCGTCGGTGCGAAAGCCTGCTCCGGCGGACGGATGTATCTCTATGCGCTGGCCGCCGCTGGCCAGGCCGGAGTCGATCGCGCACTCGGCAACCTCCGCAGCGAGATCGAGCGCGACATGAAACTGATGGGCGCAAAGACGATCGCCGATCTGACCCGCGACAATTTGCGCTGGCGGTAAGCTCAGGCGAGCAGTTCGACACCGGGATGGCGGGCGAAGCGTCCATCAAACGTAATAGTGGAGAAGCAGCCTTCGGCAACCGCCGCCGCGTGGATCAGTGCGTCGGCCAAGTCAGGGACATCGATTACAAGAGCCGCAGCCACGACATCGGGCCTGTCCATGACAATGCTGCCTGAATCGAGAAAATCGCGGACTGTGTTCACAATCGCAGCCGAACTCACACCATGTCCGTGGCGGAGAACCCAGGCCATTTCGACCAGGACGATATGCGATATCCAGGCCGGCTCCTCACGACGGCGCGCGTCCTCAAAAAACAGCCGGGCCAGCTCCGACTGTACGGGGTCGTCATTCAGAAGGTAGCGCAGCAGAATGTTGGTATCGACCGCGATCACTGCCGGGTTCGCCGGTCATCCGCCATCACTGCCTCACCGATCATACGGTCCATGTCCTCGATGGAAAGCGGCGGTCCATCGTGCTGAAATATCCCAGCGAGACGCCTGATATCGCCCCTGACCGGCCCGACCCGATAAACACCGTCCTCAAGCTTCTCGAACCGCACACGGTCGCCAGCGCGCAAACGAAGGTCAGCGCGCACCTCGGACGGCACGGTAATCTGTCCTTTGCTGGTCATGGTTGCAGTGGGCATTGGCATCCTCCTTACGCAAGGTAAGGTGACCGTCGCAGTGAGTCAAGATTCGGGCAGAAGTCTAGCGATTGCGATCCTTCGCAACAGAGAATACCGATTTGGGGTAGTGGGTCAGTTTGAAATCATCCCGCGCTGACGGGGTGGAACCCCAGCCGATCTGGTGCCATATTAGCAGCATGGCCAAGCCACCCAAACGCCCCCGCGACCCGAACCAACTTGCGCACATGATCGCGCAAATTGCGACGGGTGAAACGAGTGAGCCGGAATCCACAGCGTTTCAACGTCCGCTGTGGAGCGGCACAACCTGACGCAGCGGATGCACAACCGCCGCTTCACCCGGCAAACGAACGCATTCTCAAAGAAGGTCGAGAACCACATGCACGCGGTAGCTCTGCATATGATGTATTACAACTTCGTCCGCATCCATAAGACACTGCGCGTTACCCCTGCTATGGCCGCTGGCGTCAGCGACCGGCTTTGGGAGATTGCCGATATCGTGAAGCTAGTGGAAGATGCGGAAGTGGCCCCCAAAGTGCGCGGGCCTTACAAACTGCGGGGGGCGTGAAATGGGCCACTTCATTCTTGGTTTTGTCGGCCTCGGACTTTTTGGTTGGTCAGGCACATTCCAGCCCGAGATCAAGAGGCCCGAGATATTTCAAGGGCCCGTTGGCACCATCTTGTCCTGGTTCGTGATGCTCGGCGGTGTCTATATGGTCTACCGTGGCTGGGTTTCGCCTTGGATTTCAAACTGACCCACTACCCGATTTGGACGTGGGTGGGTTTGGGCTTCTCGGTGGTTTAGGCTGAACGCGCGTGCGCTGGCCGAACTCCTTTCGGCTGTTTTGATTGCGATCTTTCTCGATCCACGCAAAAATTTCATCGACTGATTTGAGGATCGGATCGCCATTTAGTGCTCCTGACGAACTCTCGTCTGAATGGAATTCAAAACCAGATACTGATGCCACCAAAAAGAAGGTGCGATCATCGCCCGTCCTCATGCGAAATTTCACGCGAGAGTACCTCGCATCAACCCGATCAATCTCAATGGTCACAAAACCCTCCCTGCATTTTATGCCGCCTGCTTACGCGCCCGTGTCATATCGCCCCGTCCGGCCAGCAAGCCTGCGATGGAGATGTCCTCGTCGAGCTCTTCCCAATGCAGGCCGCTCGGGCTGATGCTAACCTCATTGCGAGCCTCCATTGAACCGTGGAGCAAGCGGGGATACCAAGCGAGCGGGATACCCAGTGTGCGACCGTCCTCCAGTCGCACCCACATCTGATCATTGTCGAAGGTGACCTCAACTGCCCGTGGCGAAATGGTCATGCCAAGCATCCTCGATCTCGCGCCGCCGTAGCGCAACCATGGTGGCGATCCAGCGCTGCGTTCGCGCATCATAGCCTCGGTTATAGGCAAGTTCGACATCCGGAAACAGCCAGAACTTCGGGTCGGCATTGCCCTTGACGACATGCACGTGCACCGGTTCGCGCGGGTCGCCCTCGTCCGAGAAGAAGTGGAAACGGTAACCGTTCTCGCGGAAAACGACCGGCACCCCCTCAATACACCCGCGCCTTTGGCTTGATGTATTCGATCTCGTCGGTCATCGTGTAGGTGTGGACGGGGCGGTAGTCGATCTTGACGTCCGGCCCATCAAGCCAAGCCAGCGTGTGTTTCATCCATTCGGCGTCGTCGCGTTTGGGGTAATCCTCGTGCGAATGCGCCCCGCGGCTTTCATGGCGGTTGGCGGCGGAGTGCATGGTGATCACCGCCTGACCCATCATGTTATCAAGCTCCAATGTCTCCAACAGGTCGGTGTTGAAGATCAGCGAGCGATCGGTGATCGCGATGTCGCCCATCCGCGCCGCGACCTTGTCGATCTTGGCGATGCCCTCCTCAAGCACTTCGGACGTCCGGAAAACTGCGCAATTGGCCTGCATCGTGCGCTGCATTTCGGTGCGCACCTCGGCAGTCGGGGACCCGCCGCTGGCATTGCGGAACCCATCAAGCCGGGTCAGCGCAAAATCGGTGGCGGCGGCGGGCAGCGGTTTATGCGCCGTGCCGGGCTTGACCAGCGAGGAAATGCGCTGGCCGGTCGCGCGGCCAAAGACCACAAGATCGATCAGCGAGTTGGAGCCCAGCCGATTGGCTCCGTGCACGGAAACGCACGCTGCCTCACCGACCGAAAACAGGCCCGGCACAACGCTGTCGGGATTGCCGTTCGCCAG
>JAYVLC010000070.1:0-6663 GCA_043759675.1 Sphingosinicellaceae bacterium | reverse complement strand
GCGTCGACCGTGCCGAGGCCTACCGCGCCTTCCGCGGCCGCGACCCCGACGTCAACGCCCTGCTCAAGAACCGCGGCTTCCCGGTCGAGGGGAAATAGGGAAGCACATCCGTCGGCCACGTCAGCAGCACGACAATTTGACGTGGCCGGTGGACGCCCGCCGCTCACCCAAACAACCCGGACGCCTTCAGAGGGGGATAGCAGAACATGATCACAGCACCTGTGGCTCCGATGGCCGTCAGTGCCGCAGAAGCGGCAAGGCCCGTGACACTCCAAGTGAATTCGTCGTCAGCGGCAGGTCAGGGCGTTTGGTATCAGCGTTCAGTGACTGAACCAAGTCTGCCTGTCGCAGCCACAAAGGAAGTCAACGAAAATACCGTTCGCGTTCAATTGTCCTTGAAAGTTCAGCCAGTCGCTATCAATTGCATTCGTCACTGAGGTATTGGTATTTTTTGCCAGCGCCGCAAATTTGCGATCAGATCGATCAAATGCGGCGAGGCCGGCATGAGCGGGGAAGTCCGCGAACTCGCCACCATCAGTTTTCATCAGTTTAACACAGCGGACATGATTAGGGTCAAATTGATGCTGCAAAATATAGAAGAGGAATTGTGCACCGAGCTCATAGGGTCGTCGTTGCTGCAACGCACGAGCATACTCAGCACGAATCTCGTCGCCGTCATCGAGCAATACCACGTGCTGGGATTGGGCTGACACCAAAAAATCTATACAAGCGCTGATGCAACTTTCAACAACGGCAGCGTTTTGGCGATTGGCAACAACTGCGACATTTGTATCGATGATAACGTCGCTCATTCAGCAGCGATTCCGTTCCGGCGTTCAATACGTCGAAGTTCCGCACTGGCAACCTCGTTGAACGCGTCACCCATAAATTTATCTGGCCAATTCCGGATGTTGCCGTATAGGTCAACTTCGAGCGGCGTCAGGGATGATACCCCGCGCGGTGCGTCGCAGAAGTAGAGTTTCACATCTGAAATCCCAATTTTCTCTTCAGCAATTCGCCGTTGCAGCCGCAGCAACAAGTGCTCAGAGTGGCTCTCAAGGATTACCTGTACCCTCCTGTGGGTTGCAGCCTGGATGATTACATCAGCTAGGCCAGCTTGAGCGAGCGGATGCAAGTGAATCTCGGGCTGTTCAAGTATCACAGTCGATCCCTCAGGGACGTACTGGAGCAAGGTAACAACCGGCAAAACTTGGGAAACTCCGAAACCCACATCAGTTAACAAGACTTCGCTCGCTCCGGTCCTAGTAGTCACTTTGGCCTGCCACCGATTTGAGCCTGGCGCAATTTCTACGACTCGAAAATCTGCAATTAGACCCATCTCCTTTAGCCAATAAGCAATCATCTCCTGAAACGGTCGAAGTCGTGCCTTGGGGGAGAGATTCCTAGTTTCCTTCGCCGCCGTGGCTGCCAATATTGCTTCGATGGCATATTGGCCGCGCTGCCCCACATCGGACGGCCTAGACCTCGCCCAGAGATAGTCCCTTTGTGGAAACTCACGAAGAGGGCCAAGGTAGTACATATTATCCAACTCTGCCTCATAGGCAGATTCCAAATTCGCTAAGAAACCGGCATTCTGAAAATATGTCCGCGCCTGGTCCGGGAACGCATATGATTTTACGGGACCCGGTAACTGCCACGCTCTCCCTTG
Organism: Sphingosinicellaceae bacterium; assembly: GCA_043759675.1. Lineage (GTDB taxonomy): Bacteria > Pseudomonadota > Alphaproteobacteria > Sphingomonadales > Sphingomonadaceae > JADCGM01. The sequence continues at coordinate 4,994 of JAYVLC010000070.1, read as the reverse complement.
AGTTCGTATGAACGCAAACCCGTCTCCCAGAGACGTTGAACGGTCAGGCGAGAGCGCAAATTTTCCCTGATCGGCTCCCTTCAAAGCGAGCAAGAACTCTACAGTTCCCAATTTATAGCCCAGCGACTTGGCGATCGGCGCTTCCTGTTCGATCTTGATCGTTGACATGATTTCAAAGGTCTTGTCCCTAGCGATCGCAGCAGTTCTTCCTCCACTCGGGTCGTTCAGGATCAAGTCAGCCTGGCGAACGAATGCAGCCGACCAGGTGATAGCCCTGTTGACGTCATGGCCGTGAATTGCGTCCTTGATCGTTCCAAGCTTCACAAGGTCGCCGTTCAACTCAAGTGAGATCGCCCGATCTGTCGCATCTTTGGTTTGCTTCATCAGAAGGAGGAACTGAATGAGGCTCGTTTTTCCGGATGAGTTCGTACCGAAAATGCCGGTAATGCGCCCGCATGGCAGCTTCACGTCAGCCCAGGACTTAAAATTGGTAAAGGCAAGTTCGCTTAGCATCCCATATCCTACCGTCGGCCCCAAGCAGGTGCCTGATCCACGAGCACCCTGCCAACCTACTCCAGCCTGTTTCGCGAAGTCTATGGGCTTAAGGGCCGACTATGGGTCAACTGATCCAAACAACGACTACCCTAGCCCCCAACCGAAAAAGGCCCGACGTTTCCGCCGGGCCTTTCAATCGTTGGTTCAGTCCCCTCGCTTAGCGGCGGTCGCCCATGAAGCGGAGCAGGAACAGGAACAGGTTGATGAAGTCGAGGTACAGGGTCAGCGCGCCCATGATGACGGCCTTGCCGCGCACCTCGCTGCTGCCGACCTGGTCGTACATCAGCTTGATCTTCTGCGTGTCATAGGCCGTGAGGGCCGCAAACAGCAGCACGCCGATTGCGCTGATCGCGAAATCAAGGCCGCTGGACTTCAGGAAAATGTTGAGCAGCGACGCCGCGATAAGCCCGACCAGACCCATGATCAGGAAGGTGCCAAAGCCCGACAAATCCTTCTTGGTGGTGTAGCCATAAAGGCTGAGACCGCCGAACGCCGCCGAGGCTGCAAAAAAGGTCTTCGCCACGCTGCCACCAGTATAGACCAGCAGGATCGTCGACAGCGACAGGCCCATCAGGACCGCATAGGCCCAGTAGATCGCCTTCGCCGATGTTTCGGACAGGCGGTTGATGCCCATGCTCAGCCACATCACCAACCCGAGCGGGGCGAGCATCACCACCCAGCGCATTGCACCGCCGTTTGCCAGCAGAGCATAGGCCATCGACTGCTCGCCGCCGCGGGAGAACAACAGCGCCACAAGGCCGGTCAGCAGCACCGCCGACGCCATATGATTGTAGATCGACAGCATATACGACCGCAGGCCCTCATCGTAGGCAACGCCAGTGGCGTTCGCGCTACGCGCCGGGGGAAAGCCGGTGCGGGGGTCGAGGTTTGCCATTGTCATGTCACTCCCGATCGCCCCAGCCCGATGCCGGATGCGACTGCGGCGAATATCGGTGCTTGCCGCGAAAGTTTCAAGCGGCTTGCGTCAAAGCGTTCGGAGCACCTGATTGGGCCGGACCGACAACGCCCGCCAAGACCCCAAAAGGCCAAGCCCGATGGTCACCGCCGCACCAAGCAATACCGTGGCGAGCACCACCAGCCACGATGGCTGCCAGCTGAACTCAAATAGCCTGACCACAACGATCCAGCCCGCAAGGCCGCCAAGGCCCAGCGCCAGCAGGGCAACGATGCTCGCGAGCAGCCCATATTCGAGCAGCGTGGCACGCAGCATCTGGCCCCGTGTTGCACCAAGCACCTTCAGGATGACAGCGTCATAGCTCCGCGCCCGCCGTCCGGCGGCGAGCGCGCCGATCAGCACCGCAATTCCGGCAGCGACCGCCACACTGGCCGCTGCCCGGATTGCCGTCGCGATCTGCTGAAGCAACGTCGCGACAGTTCCAATCACATCCTTGACCTTGATGACCGACACCGTCGGAAACGCCTTGGTCATCGCCAAATACACCGGACGCTCCCCGGCCGCCGGAACCTCGGCGGTCGCCATATAGCTGTAGGGCGCGTTGCCAAGGCTGTTCTGGTCGAACACCAGCGCGAAGTTGAACCCCAGCGAATCCCAGTCGATGACCCGCAGATTGGCGATCCTTGCGGTGATCTCGACCCCAAGCACCGACACCGCCAACGTGTCGCCGACCTTCAGCCCGACCGCCTTTGCAGCTTCGGCATCGAGCGACACCAGCGGCGGGCCGGCATAGTCCTTGGGCCACCACGCGCCGTCGGTGACCCGGTTGCCGTCCGGAACGCCCGCCGACCATGTCAGCCCGCGATCACCACGCAGGAACCACGCGCCGTCTGGCACATTCTCGAGCTTGCTGACCGGCGTCCCGTTCACCGCCGTCACTGGCCCGCGCAAACTCGGCACCAGCCGGACCTGCGCTGACGGCGACGCCGCCCGCAATTTCGCTATGAACGCTCCAGCCTCCTCCTTGGGAATATCGAGGAAGAAGAACGTCGGCGCTGTCTTGGGCACCGTCCGCGCAATCTCATTGCCCAGATTTGTCTCGATCACCGCCAATGTCGCAAACAGCGTCAGCCCAAGGCCGAGCGCCACAATGAGCTGCCGGACCAGCGAGCCGGGCCGGTGCAAATTGGCCAGCGCCAGCCGGGGCAACACGCCTTTGGGTCGCGGCAGTCGCGCCGCCACCCAGCGGATCGCCGCCGCGAGCAGCGTCAACAGCACTAACAACCCAAGGGCCGCGCCGATGAAGGCTGCGGCAAACAGCGGCTCTGCTGTCCCGACCAGCGCAATCGCAACGATCGCACCTGCCGCAACGATGGTTGCCACAATCACCCACAGGGGAGGCCGCTCGCTGGCCTCGACCACGCTGCGAAACAGTCGCGCCGCTGGCTGAGCCTGCGCGCGCGCCAGCGGCCAAAGCGCAAACGCTGCTGCAATCAGCAACCCATAGGCTGCCGCGCTGAACAGCGGCACCGGGTACAGTCCGACCACAGGAGCCACCGGCAAGGCATCGCCTGCCACTTGGGCCACCAGCCAAGGCGCAGCTGCGCCAATTGCCGTCCCGACACTGACCGCGCCCAGCGCCACGATGCCGATCTGAAGAAAGTAGCTCTGGAATATGAGGGTCGATGTCGCGCCCAGAGTCTTGAAGGTCGCAATCGTCGCTGACTTTGCGTCGAGGTAACTCGCCACACCATTGCCAACGCCAACGCCTGCCACCACCAGTGACGTCAGCCCGACCAGCATCAGAAATTGCCCCAGTCGCTCGACAAACCGCCGAACCCCCGGCGCGCCGTTGGACCGGTCCTGCACCTGCCAGCCCGCATCCGGAAACGCCGTATTGAGCGCTGGCTTCACCGCGCCGGCATCCTGTCCTACCGGCAGTTTGATCCGGTAACTCACCCGCATCAGGCTACCGGGTTGCACCAGCCCGGTCCCCGGCAGGCTGTTCATGCCAATCATCACCGTCGGTCCCAGACTGAACCCCTCGCCCGCGCGGTCCGGCTCGCTGGCAATGATTGCATTGACCCGCAGCGTCGACCGCCCCAACTCAATCTGATCGCCGACCGTCAGGTTCAGCTGGTCCGCCAGCGCCTGCGCGACCACCGCCGACGGTCCCGCAAGCGCCGCCGTGAGCGACCCGCCGCCGACCAGCTCGACCTTGCCGTAGAGCGGATAGCGCCCGTCCACCGCCTTCAACTCGCCAAGGATACGATTATCGGAGCCAGCTGCGCCAACCATGGAGCGCATCCGCACCCCTTCCGACACGGTGCCATATTGATCGATGGCAGCTCGTTCGACTGGTGTCGCGCTGCGCCCGGTTAGCGTAACCGCAGCATCCCCACCCAATATCTCGCTACCCTGCGCCGACAGCGAGGCAACAATGGCCGCCGACAAGCTGCCAACGGCGGCGAGCGCTGCGACACCCAGCACCAGACACACCGCGAGCAGCCGCAGCCCGGTCAGACCGCCACGCAGCTCCCGCAGGGCAAAGCGGAATGCCAGCGGCATCAGGCGCGCCGGTCGCTGGAAATACGTCCGTCGCGCATTTCGATAATCCGACCACAGCGCGCCGCCAATTCGGGATCATGCGTGATCAGCACCAAGGTTGCCCCCGATGCTTCCCGCCGGTCAAACAGCAAATCGACAATGGTGTGCCCGGTCGCAGCATCAAGATTCCCGGTCGGCTCGTCGGCGAACAGGATCGCAGGGCCGGGCGCCGTCGCCCGGGCAATCGCCACGCGCTGTTGCTCGCCACCCGAAAGCTGTGATGGATAGTGATCCAGCCGGTGACCAAGACCCACCGCCGTCAGTTCGGCTGTCGCCCGCCCGAACGGATCGGTGATGCCTGCCAGCTCCAACGGCACTGCAACATTTTCGAGCGCCGTCATCGTCGGGATCAAGTGGAACGCCTGCAACACGATGCCGATCCGCCCGCGCCGCGCCTTGGCCAACCCGTCCTCATCCAGCGCGCTGAAATCTTGCCCCGCGACCTGCACGGACCCGCCCGTTGCCTGCTCCAACCCGGCAAGCAGGGCCATCAATGACGACTTGCCGGACCCCGACGGCCCAAGGATTGCGACCGCCTCGCCAGCCCCGACCTCAAGATCGACTCCCCGCAAAATCTCGACCTGCCCGGCCAAACTTGACAAGGTAAGGGTGACATCGCGCGCGGCGATCACGATATGGCTGTCTGACATGAAATTCCTGAAGGCGAGCGGATGCAGATTGGTCGAACAGCATATCGGGGCGCACAGCGGTTTTGCCAAGCCGCCCTGCTACTGCTGCTAGTGTCTGTGGCGGCTTTGGCGACACCAGCCCGTGCTACCGAGAAGCCGTTGGTTGTGCTCGCGCTCGGGGACAGTCTGATGGCGGGCTACGGCCTGAAGCCCGGAGAAAGCTTCCCGGCCCAGCTCGAGGCCGCGCTCAAAGCCGAAGGCCGCAGCGTCCGCGTCCACAACGCCGG
>JAYVLC010000069.1:0-2138 GCA_043759675.1 Sphingosinicellaceae bacterium | reverse complement strand
CTCAATGCCAATGAGCATATGATCCGCGATGCGGTGGCCGAACGCACCACCTGGCTGCTGCGGGTCGCCAATCTTGACGATTCAATCGCTGACCGGATTATTGATGCAATCCGGGCCCTGATGGATGAGGTGGCCGGCGATCCCTACCACCCGCTGCGCCACCGGGTCACCCAGGCCCTCCAGGACCTTGCCTTTGATTTTCGCCATATGCCGGAAACCCGAACGAAGGTTGAAAAACTGAAGAATGAACTGCTCGATCATCCCGACGTCGGCAAATATTTGTCGGGCCTGTGGGGCAGCATCAAGGGCGGGTTGCTGACAGCGGCCAATGATCCGCGCGACGCGCTGTCGGGGAAGCTTGGCGATGCCGCACGCCAGCTTGGCGAGACACTCCAGAGGGACGTTGGCTTGCGCCGTGCGCTGAACCTTTACGCCCGCCGCGCCGTCGTTGGCATCGTCACCGAATATGGCGATGAAATCGTTCGGCTGGTGTCCGACACGGTCAAGGGCTGGGATGCGCACACCGTCACCGACCGGGTTGAGAACGCCGTTGGCCGCGACCTGCAATATATCCGGATCAACGGGACGCTGATCGGCGGACTGGTCGGGCTGCTGATCTATGCGGGCGGTCAATTCCTCTGAAATCCGCCGGTTCGGCTTCACCTGCGTAACGGTCTGGTCGCCGCGCTGAGTCCGCGCTAACATCCGTGGATGCCGGTCATTGCTGCCTATCAATATCTACACGGTCAGCGCGTCCGCGCGGTCGCGATCGACGAGAAAATCGATTGCGCCGGGACCAAATCGGAATTTGTCTGGATTGGCATTGCCGATCCGACCGAGGCGGAGATGCGGACCCTCCAGGCCACCTATAATCTGCATCCGCTGGCAATCGAGGACGCGCTCAAGGCCGACCAGCTGCCCAAGGTCGATGTCTACGGCGATCAGCTGTTCGTGGTGGCGCGCACCGCGCAGCTTGAGGACGGCGAAATCCACTACGGCGAAACCGCGATCTTCATCGGCCATAGCCATATCATCAGCATCCGCCACGGGTCGGACCGGGCGCACAGCGCGCTGCGCCGCGATCTGGAGGCGGTGCCGTCGCTGCTTGATCATGGCGTTGACTATGTGCTGCACGCCATTCTCGACTTTGTCGTCGACGGCTATTTTCCGGTCATCGAGGCGATCGAGGAGGAGGTGGTCAGGATGGAGGAGCATGCTGTTGACACGTTCCTTGGTCGCGACGAAGTCACCCGCATCTTCTCGCTGCGCCGTGAGCTGATCCGGTTCCAGCGTGTGCTCGCACCGATGAACGAGGTCGCGAACAAGCTGGTGCGGATTGACCTGCCGTGTATCGACCCGGAATCGCGCCCCTATTTCAGCGATGTGCGCGACCATGTTCATCGGGTCCAGACGATGGTTGACGACCTGCGCCAGGTGCTGACATCAGTGTTTGAATTCAGCAATCTGCTCGAGCAGCAGCGCACTGGCGTCATCACCCGCCAGCTCGCCGCCTGGGCTGCGATCCTTGCGGTGCCGACGGCGATTGCGGGGATTTATGGCATGAATTTCAAGCATATGCCCGAGCTCGACACCCAGGACGGCTATTTCGTGGTGATCGGCACGATTTTGGTGATCTGCGCACTGCTCTATTGGCAGTTCAAGCGCGTGCGGTGGTTGTAGGGTTTCGTTGCTTGATCCTGGGATGTGCATTATCCAGTCCCGCTCAGGATGAGCGGGTGAGGGTGCGTGTGGGCATGTCAAAGAGGCTCAACGACTCTGCGAGGGAAATGCACATGCCCATCAAGCTTCATTCGAGCTTTGCCGTGCATCCGGGTCCTTGGCTTCGCACCGAAATCGTCGATCCGCACGGGCTGACCGTGACCGATGCGGCGGTGAGGCTGCATGTGACGCGGCAGGCGATGAGTAACCTGTTAAACGGCAGCGCCGGGTTGTCGGCGGACATGGCGATCCGGTTCGAGGCGGCGTTCGGGGTGCGGGCCGACACGATGCTGCGGATGCAGGCGGCCTATGATCTGGCGCAGGCGCGCTCGCGAGCAAGTGACATCAGTATCGAACGAGTGGCGGCGTAAGCCTCACTTCACAGCGCCGCACGCCCTTTGTATCCGGCGACAGGCTTC
>JAYVLC010000068.1:0-9632 GCA_043759675.1 Sphingosinicellaceae bacterium | reverse complement strand
GGCGGCTATTGCACCCTGAAAATGACAGCGCCTGAACTGCTGAAAGCCTCCGAGCAGCTGGTCCTCGCCAAGCGCTTTGACGAGGCAAGGCCATTGGTCGCCGCTCTGGAACATGCGCCCGAGCTGGCGATGGAGCGGCAATTCCTCGAAGGCTATATCGCGTCGGAGACCGGTGACCTGCCGATTGCGGTGAAGAAATTCCGCGCCGTGCTCGCGATGCAGCCCGACCTGACCCGGGCGCGGCTTGAATTGGCGCGCGCCCTGATGATGCAGGGCAAGGACAAGGCCGCCGACTATCATTACCGTCTCGCGCAACAGGCCGGTGACCTGCCGCAGGAGGTGGCGCGCACCATCTATGCCGCACGCTCGATCATCCGCGACCGCAGGCGCTGGGACCTCAACGTCGATGTCGGTTTTGCGCCAGATACCAACATCAACAACGCCACATCCGACCGCACTGTCGATGTGCTGTTCGGAAATACTACCCTGCCGCTGACGCTTGGCGCAAATGCCCGCCGAACCACAGGTCTCGGCCAAACCGCGAGTGTCTCGGGCGGGGTACGGCTGCGCCTGTCGGATGGTCTCGCGGTCGTCGTCGATGCTGATGGCCGGGCGGTAAATTATGGCGGCACTGCGGCCGACGACATATCCTCGTTGATCGCAGCAGGCCCCGAACTCACCTTCCACAATGGCGTCCGGATTGTGGTCCAGGCCGTGGGCAGTCAGCGCTGGTATGGCGGCACCGTTGCGTCACGCGCCGTCGGCGGCCGCGCCAATGTCACCGCCAACCTCGGCGCGGGCACGCGCGCTGCGCTCCAGCTTGAGGCGCGCCATGTCAATTCCGGGTTCAGTGCCAGCTATGACGGAATGCAATATAGCGCGTTCCTGTCGCTGGAACGGGTCATCGACCGCTCACTGGTCGCAAGTCTGACCGGCTTTGTCCGGCGCGAACCGCTGCGGTCCGGCGCCTTTTCGAACACCGAATATGGCCTGATCGCAGGGGTCGGCGGCGAACTGCCCTGGGGCGTCAACGCCGGTCTGTCGGCGCAGGCGAGCCGCGCCACCTTTGATGCAGCGCAACCCGCCCTGTCCCCCGACCCGCGCCGGGACTGGCGGCTTCAGGGGCGGGCCTATGTCGGGGCCCGCAACATCCGCCTGCTCGGCTTCTCGCCGTCCGCGACTTACACCTATTCGAGGACGCAATCGAACTACGGCCTCTACAAATATGACCGCCACCGCGCTGAAATCAGCCTGTCGCGCTTTTTCTAGGAACAGTGGGCGCCGCCGCTGCCAGCCTTCTTGACCGAACATTTCGCCCCGCCGGTCACCGTCACATCGCCTGATCCGACCGTGGAGATGCTCGCCGTTGCCGTCGCATGGGCGCTGATATCGCCAGACCCGGCGATGCTGGCGCTCAACGTCTGACAGTGCAGTCCCGCAATAGCGACACTGCCCGATCCGGCAATCGAGACATCGGCACTGGTGCATTTGCCCGCCGCGCTGATGTCGCCCGACCCTGCAATGCTGAAATCTGCGCTGTCAGCAGTCAGCGAGCCGATACTGAGATTGCCGGACCCGGCAATGCTGCCCTTGAACGCCTTGGCATTGGCGCGGTCGACGCTGATGTCACCCGACCCGGCCAGCCCCACGGCCCGCAACGTCGGCATCGTCACCCAGACGCGCACTTTCCCGCTATGTTTCCAGCCACCCCAAGACCACCGGTTCTTCGACCCGATTTCAAGCCGGCCATCAGCCACCTCGATCCGCATTTGATCAAGATCATCGGCTGCGCCCTCGGCCCGCACCGATGCGGCCTTGCCGGTTGCAATCGAAACATCCCACGGACCCGATGACCCCACGCGGTCAAAACCGGTCGCTGGAAAACTGCGGGTTTCGGCTTGCGCCGCACTTGCACCAAGTGCGACAGCGGCGGCGAATATCGATGTGCGAATCAAGGTCATTCAAAGCCTCCATCTACTGTATTGTTGTTATAATACACATGAACTCGGCCCGTGTCGAGCCTATCTGAAGAAAGGGCGCGTCCGTGTCCGGCTCATGGAAAATCAGCCTGCCCTGTAACCGCGCCGAAGGCGAAGCCCTTGGTGGCGAAGTGCCGGCGTTGGCCGCGCTCGACGATCCCCCCGTCGTCATCGCCACCGAACCCGACGAGGACCGGCCCGACAATTGGGAAATCCATGCCTATATGGAGGCGCGGCCGGACGAAACGATCATCGCCCTGCTGCTGTCACTGGCCCCGTCTGCCGCGCGCGCCGAGGTTTGCATCGAACAATTGGCGGATGATGACTGGGTAACGCTCAGCCAGGCCGGGCTGGAGCCGATCAGCGCCGGCCGCTTCCATATCTTCACAGCCGCCCATCCCGGCGATCCCACCCCCGGCCAGACCTGTTTGCGCATCGAAGCGGGACAGGCATTCGGCACCGGCCACCACGCCACCACCTCCGGCTGCCTGTCCGCCCTCGATGCCCTCGCCACCGCTAGCCGGACCTTCACCAACGCCCTCGACCTTGGCACCGGCACCGGCCTGCTGGCGCTCGCTATCGCCAAAACCTGGCCCACAGCATTGGTCATCGCCAGTGACATTGACCCGATATCGATCGAGGTCACCGCCGAAAACATCGCATCAAACGATGCGCACATCGGCACAGCACCTGGCGAGATCGCGCTGACCGTCGCCGACGGCATGGCGCATCCCTCTCTGGCTGCCCGCGGCCCCTATGACCTGATCGCCGCCAACATCCTCGCCGGGCCGCTGATCGCCATGGCCGCCGACATCGCCGCCGCCCTCGCCCCCGGCGGCACCCTGCTGCTAGCCGGATTATTGTCGTCGCAAGCCGAAGCCGTCACCGCCGCGTACGCCAGCAAGGACTGCCGCCTCGTCACCCGCCACGGCGCGAGCGAATGGCCAACACTGGTGCTGGAGCGCGTCATTCCCCCTCTCCCTTGAGGGGAGAGGTCGACTCCGTGAAGCTGAGCGGGTGAGGGTGGAGGCGGAGGCCCCACAATTGACTCGCCGGCATCCACCCTCACCCGCTCATCGGCCTGACGCCGCTGAGTCGCCTCTCCCCTCAAGGGAGAGGGGGAAGGGGAAAGTAGACGCCCCACCTATTCAAACTCCAAGATCACCGCGTCAACCGCCAGACTCTCGCCCGCCGTTGCCCGCACTGCCTTTACCGTTCCGCTCTTTTCGGCGCGCAGGATATTTTCCATCTTCATCGCCTCGACCGTCGCGAGCGTTTGGCCAGCTTCGACCCTGTCGCCCTCGCCGACGGTCAACGTCACTAACAATCCCGGCATCGGGCACAACAGAAAGCGTGACAGATCGGGCGGGATTTTCTCGATCATATAGCCCGCAAGGTCCGCGGCGCGTGGCGTCAGCGCCCGCACCTCATGCGCCGCGCCGCGCGTCGTCAGCCGCCAACCCGCCGGTCGCCGGTCAACGCGCACCGCAACATCGCGGCCATCGACCGTGCCGGAGAACAGCGCGTCGCCGGGCCGCCAGTCGGTCTCGACCTCATGCTCATGGTCACCGTGCGACACGATGATCCGCCCGCCAAGGTCCTCGACGTGTACGGGGGTGCGCGCCTTGTCGATCTGGATGACCCAATCTTCGCCGTGGACGGCACCGTGGCCATTCAGTTGATTGTCGATCATGTTGGCCCGCTCGACCGCAATGGTGTTCAGCGCCGCCGCGACCGCAAGCAGATTGTGCCGCGTCGCCTCGGCAACCGGCGCGCCGTGGAAGCCGTCGGGATATTCCTCCGCGATGAAGGCGGTCGTCACCTGTTCACCGGCCTGAAAGCGCGGGTGCTGCATGACGGCTGACAGGAAGTCGATATTGTGGCCGACCCCTCCGATGACATAGCTGTCGAGCGCCGTCGCCTGCGCGGCAATCGCGGTCGCCCGGTCGGGGCCGTGGGTAATCAGCTTGGCGATCATCGGGTCATAGAACATCGACACGTCGCTGCCCTCGACCACGCCGGTATCAACCCGGACACCGTGCCGTGTCGGCTGGCGGTAGGTGCTGAGCCGCCCGATACTGGGCAGGAAACCCCGGTACGGGTCCTCCGCATAAATACGGCTTTCAATCGCCCAGCCGTCGAGCTTCACATCCGCCTGCCCGAACGCCAATTTCTCGCCAGCCGCAACCCGGATCATCTGCTCGACCAGATCAAGCCCGGTAATCGCCTCGGTCACCGGATGCTCAACCTGCAGCCGGGTGTTCATTTCAAGAAAGTAAAATGACCGGTCCGCCCCGGCGATGAACTCAACAGTCCCGGCCGAATAATAGCCGACCGCCTTTGCCAGCTCGACGGCCTGCTCGCCCATGGCTTTACGCATGTCAGGCGTGACAAACGGCGACGGTGCCTCCTCGACGACCTTCTGGTGCCGCCGCTGGATCGAGCAATCCCGCTCATTGAGATAAACCATATTGCCGTGGCTGTCGCCGAGCAGTTGGATTTCGATATGGCGCGGCTGCACGACGAACTTCTCGATGAACACCCGGTCATCGCCGAATGAGGCCAGCCCCTCGCGCTTGGTCGCCTCAAACCCTTCGCGGACATCGGCCTCGCCGTGTGCCAGCCGCATCCCCTTGCCGCCGCCGCCGGCCGACGCCTTCATCATCACCGGATAGCCAATCTCGGCGGCGATGCGCACCGCATGTTCGGTGTCGTCGATCTCCCCGACAAACCCCGGCACCACGGACACGCCCGCCAGCTTGGCGAGCTTTTTTGATTCAATCTTGTCGCCCATCGCGGCAATCGCCTTGGGCGGCGGCCCGATGAACGCGATGCCTTCTTCGGCCAGCCGCTTGGCGAACCATTCGCGCTCCGACAGGAATCCGTAACCCGGATGCACCGCCTCAGCGCCCGTCGCCTTGCACGCCTCGATGATCTTTTCACCAAGCAGATAGCTTTCGGCAGCCGGCGGCGGGCCGAGGCGCACCGCCTCGTCCGCCATCTCGACATGCAGCGCACCCGCATCGGCATCGGAATAGACCGCGACCGTCGCGATCCCCATCCGCTGCGCCGTCCGCATCACCCGGCAAGCAATTTCGCCGCGATTGGCGATCAGGATTTTCTTGAACATATCAGGCAATCCTATTCGTCTAACATGGTTGACGTGCCATGTTCACCGTGTCATTGTTGAAATCGTGATCGTTAGTTTTGCCAACCGCGATACCGAACGATTTGCCCGCGTCGGCAGGAGCAAATTTGCCGGAATGGATGAGGCCAAAGCTATGGCGCGCCTGCAAGTGTTGCACGGAGCGAGTTCTCTGGACGACATTCCACCGCTGAAGTCGGTCGGCCTTCATGCGCTTTCGGGAAATCGCCAGGGTCAGTGGGCGATGACGATAAACGGACCATGGCGTCTGGTGTTCCGGTTCCGGTTCCGGGACGGTAACGCCGAAGATGTCGAAATTGTCGATTATCATTGAGGGTTTGAAGACATGAACCAGTTCGCTTTCCAGGCCGTTCACCCCGGCACAATTTTGCGCGAGGAACTGGAAGCGCGCGGCCTTTCCGCCAATGCCTTTGCGCTCAAACTGCGGGTTCCGCCGCAGCGTATTCAGGACATCGTGGCGGGACGGCGCGGGATCAGCCCGGAAACCGCACTTCGGCTTGACGCAAGCTTGGGCACGCCTGCGCGGCTGTGGCTTAACATGCAAGCAGCTTACGAACTGCATCAGGCCGAAGCGCAATTCGGGGAAGCTGTGCGCAGCGAGGTCATGGCGGCGTGATAGTTGGGGGTTCATGACTTGTTTTCCCGTCGAAACCACGCCGTCACAGCGGGATATTGTCGTGCTTTTTCCACGGATTCTCGAGTTTCTTGGTCCGCAGTTTACGTAAGCCCACCGCGATCCGCTTCCGGGTCGAATGCGGCATGATCACCTCATCAATGAAGCCCATGCTGGCCGCGACAAACGGATTGGCGAAGCGCGCTTCATATTCGGCGGTGCGTTCGGCAATCTCTTCGGGTGATTTGCCGCGGAAGATGATCTCGACGGCGCCCTTGGCCCCCATCACCGCAATCTCGGCGGTCGGCCACGCATAGTTCAAATCGCCGCGCAGGTGCTTCGACGCCATCACGTCATAGGCCCCGCCATAGGCTTTGCGGGTGATCACCGTGATCTTCGGCACGGTCGCCTCGGCATAGGCGAACAGCAGCTTCGCGCCGTTCTTGATGATGCCGTTATGCTCCTGGCTCGTCCCCGGCAGGAACCCAGGAACATCGACGAAGGTCAGGATCGGAATGCTGAACGCATCGCAAAATCGCACGAACCGCGCCGCCTTCTTGGACGCCGCGATATCGAGCACGCCCGCCAGCACCATCGGCTGATTGGCGACAATCCCGACGGTCGAGCCTTCGATGCGCGCAAAGCCGATGATGATGTTGGCGGCGTGGGCGGGCTGGAGCTCGAAAAAATCGCCTTCATCGGCGACCTTCCGGATCAGTTCGTGCATGTCATAGGGTTTGTTCGCCGACGGCGGGATCAGCGTGTCGAGGCTGGGCTCAAGCCGCTCCCCGTCATCCGAACAGGGGCGGAACGGTGCCGCCTGCCGGTTGTTCTGCGGCAGGAAGTCGAAAAACACCCGGGTCCGCAGCAAGGCCTCGACATCATCCTCCATCGCAAGGTCGGCGACGCCCGATTTGGTCGTGTGCGTGATGGCACCGCCAAGCTCGTCCTGCGTGACAACCTCGTTGGTCACCGTCTTCACCACATCAGGGCCGGTGACGAACATGTAGCTGCTATCTTTCACCATGAAGATGAAGTCGGTCATGGCTGGCGAATAAACCGCCCCACCGGCGCACGGCCCCATGATCAGGCTGATCTGCGGCACCACGCCCGATGCCAGGACGTTGCGCTGGAACACTTCGGCATAGCCGCCGAGGCTGGCGACCCCCTCCTGAATACGCGCGCCACCCGAGTCGTTGAGCCCGATCACCGGCGCCCCGACCTTCATCGCGGTGTCCATCACCTTGCAGATTTTCTGCGCGTGGCGTTCCGACAGGCTGCCACCGAACACGGTGAAATCCTGCGAGAAAACATAGACCAGCCTTCCGCTGATTGTGCCGGATCCGGTCACAACCCCGTCGCCGGGTATCTTTTGCTCGGCCATCCCGAAATCAGTGCAATTATGTTCGACATACATGTCGAGCTCTTCGAACGAGCCGGGATCGAGCAGGATATCGAGCCGTTCGCGCGCAGTCAGCCTGCCCTTGGCGTGCTGAGCGTCAATGCGGACCTGCCCGCCCCCCATGCGCGCAGCTTCGCGGCGGCGTTCCAGCTCGTCGAGCACCTTCAGCATCAGCAAATCCCCTCCGTTGCGCGTCGGCTTATCGTCACGCGCCCGGTGCGGCAAGCCGTGCTGCGAGCCGGGGCCAGAGCAAATTGAACGCCAGCCCCGCCAACACGAGCAGTCCCGCGCCGATCTTCCAACCCTGCAAGGGTTCCCCGAGCCACCAGACCGACGCGCCGATTCCGAAGATCGGCACCAGCAAGGACATCGGCGCAACCGTGGCGGCAGGATAGCGGCCAAGCAGCCACCCCCACGCGGTATAGCCAAACAGACTGTTGCCGACTGCTTGCCAGACGACGGCGGCCCAGGTCGCGGCATCTGCGGCCCGCAACCCCGCCTCAATCGCTGGCCAGCCCTCAGCCGCAAGCGACAGCAACGCCAGCGGCGGCACCGCGAACAGGCTCGACCAGACTACATACGCCAGCATGTTTGCGCCCGCGTCATGGCGCTGGATCGTGTTGCCAATCGCCCAGCCAAACGCCGCAACCAGCGCAATCGACAAACCAAGTGGCGTCGCCTCGCCGCCGCCGTTGATGGCGATCACCGCAATCCCGGTGATCGACAGCCCGAGTGCGCCCCATTGGAAACCACGAAGCCGTTCGCCGGTCGAGAGCATCGACAAGCCGATCGTATAAAACACCTGGGCTTGCATCACGAGGCTGGCAAGACCCGGCGAGAGGCCATGTTTCATCGCGACGAACAACAGGCCAAATTGCCCAACCCCGATTGCCAGCCCATAGCCGACTAATCGCCCCCACGGTGCTGCTGGGCGTGGCAGAAACAGGACGGCCGGGAACACCACCAGCGCAAAGCGCAGAGTCGCAAACAGCAGCGGCGGCAAATGATCAAGGCCGACCCGCATCACCACGAAATTGGTTCCCCAAACCGCCATCACGGCAAGCGCAAGCAGCACGTGCGGCGAAGTCATTTGGATTGGGCGAAGCCGGTTAGGGATATATCGTGTCCGGGACCATTTCAGTTGCGAATAACAACTAATTTCCCCTGTGTCACGTGCCGAGAAAGACAATATTTTGCTTCGCATGCGTTTCGGGTTACGGTCCGCCCCGTCGCGCGAAAGACCGACATGCGTCCGGCCTGCGACACACAGGGAGGCAACATGCAAAAGCAGTTGATCGGAAGCGTCGTCGGGGGCGCTGTGAGTTGGATCGTTGGCTATGTGGTGTTCGGTTTGATCATGCCGATGGTGTTTCCCGGAACGGCGATGCCGATCCCTGACACCACAACCATGGTTGAAGGCTATCTCGTTGGCGTCGTGGCGCTGTTCCTTGCCGCTCAGGCGATGTCGACAATTGGCGGAGGCGCAACACGACAGGTCACGAAGCTGTTCTGGATCGTCGCGGGCGTTCTGGTGTCCACCCGCATCGGCGATGCGGTCTGGGAAGCTGTCGGCCACCCGATGCGCACGGCTGTCTTCAAGGCGGCCGGCGAAGCCCTGTGCCTCGTAGCCGGTGGCTATGTGATGGCGCGCTGGTTCCTTACGTCGGACAAAGCAGCCTGAGAAACCGCAGCGCCGCTGTGAACGCTTCACGGCGGTGCTGACGGGCTTTGGTGGCAAGATCGTCCTCGCCCCAATGCTCGACCTGATATAGCTCATCAAGCTCGCTCGCCATCCAGGCCGCGTCGGTCGAAAGTGCGCCTTCGACAAGCGCCAGTGCGATCACCAGCGACCCGGTAATCGTCACCAGCGGTTGCATCGCGACCAACTGGTAACCATCAAGTCGACCCAAGGCAGCGGCAAGCCGGTCAAGCGTCGCAGGCGGCTGCGCCCGGTGAACAATCCCGGTCACCGGCGCGAACTCCACGTCGAACCGCTGTTCTGCCCAGTCGAGAATGGGATTCCAAAGCAGGGCCTGCCGCTGCGCCAGGTCGTCCGGCTCCTCGGCACGGTACAGCAGAACATCTGAATCGGCGTAACCGACGAGCGACGCCGCAAAGCCAGCCGGGTCGGGTAAAACCCGGTCAATCGCGGCGTTGGCCAGCCCGGTCAGCGGCATCGATGCGGGATCAATCTGGTCCACCTGCCCGCGCCATTCTTCAGCAATCGCCTCGGCAAGAGCCACCACAGGGACGGCCAACGGCAACCGCATCGGGGTTTTTACAGCCCGGCCATCAAGGGTCAGGCCAAACCCGTCGCCGACCGGGACAAGTGCGACATCCTTGTAAAATCGCTTCACTCAGGCCGCTTCCAGCGCCTGACCAGCAGCATTGGCACAACCAGCAGCAGGACGAAGCCAACAGCCATGATTGCTGCGGCGCCCGGGTCTGGCTCACCGCCGCCCGTTACCCAAC
>JAYVLC010000067.1:0-13589 GCA_043759675.1 Sphingosinicellaceae bacterium | reverse complement strand
CAAAGGTTGATCGCATCATGAATGCCGCTGTTCATCCCCAATCCACCGAGCGGGTTATTGAGATGCGCTGCGTCGCCAATCAGCATGACCCGGCCATGGTCATAGCGCTCCGCCACCCGTTGATGAACCCGGTAGATCGTGCGATGTACCGTTTCGACATCGCTGCCACCGCTACCAAGAAGCCGGTCAAAAATTGCCGACTTGTTGGAATCAGACTTCAGCTCTGCATCAGCGCTCGCCTCATCGGCAGAAACCAGCACGCGCCACAAACGCGGCACTCTCAACAGCACGTGCCAATCGGCCGGATCAGCGACATAATTTACATAGGCAAGGTCATCGAAATGTTGTTCGAGCGGAAGCTGGGTCGACAGGCACAGGAACTTTTCAGGGTAGGTGAATCCGGAAAAGCCAACTCCAAGCCATTTTCGCACAATCGAATTGGCCCCGTCGGCTGCGACCAGATAGCGGCATCGCCGTGTCTCGATCTCGGTCGGCGCCTCAAGGTCGACGGTCACCCCGTCAGCATCCTGATCGAAATGCACAACGCGACGCGAAAAGGCCATTTCGCAGCCCGGCATCTCGGCAATCCGCACGGCGAGCAATTCCGCGAGCTGCCACTGTTCGCATTGCAGGCGAAACGGATAGGCGGTGCGATCGGCAAGTTCCCCGAGATCAAAGGCGAGAATCTCTCCCGTCGCCCGTATCCGGTATTGATAAACGGCTGCCTTCAGTCCCATCGGCAACAAGTCGTCGATCACGCCCAGCGCATCGAGCATTTCAAGACTCGGGGGATGGAACGTCGATGCCCGCAAATCCTCGGCGCAGTGGGTGTCCGCCTCAGCGACCAGCACCTTCAGCCCGGCCTTGGCAAGCGCATAGCCGGCGACCGTGCCCACAGGGCCGCCACCCGCGACAATGACGTCAAAATCAATCATGCACAGGCCTTTGATCGCGCCGACTGGCGGTCCGATCTGCCTCGGTGGTCAGTACCGTTGAAACACGCCAAGTGGCCATCCATGCTGCTTTCCTCGATCAACGCTGGCTGACCCAGCTGCTGACACCCCCAAGACCTCAAGCTAGCCTCTGGGAGCTACCAGCATCTGAGGCCGAGTGTTATCTAACCGCCAAGCGGACACACCTCGTTGAGCCCGGACCGTCCATCCCGGCTTGTGGCTATCCAGCATATGAAAGGGGATACATTTTGGGCGATTCACTCGGTTACCGGGCCAAGTTTGCTGTGGTCGCACCGTCGACCAACACCAGCGTGCAACCTGAATATGACGCCATGCGTCGGCGCGGGGTCACGAATCACTTCGCCCGGATCAGCATCCCGGACACGCGTGTGACCGATGACGAGAGTTTTATGGTGATGCTCAATAATATTCGCAGCGCCACCGAGGGCGCGGTCGATGTCGCGATGAGCATGTCACCGGACGCCGTCGTGATGGGCATGTCCGCCGAAACATTCTGGGACGGTGCCGACGGGGCCGATGCGATGCAGCGCCGTCTCGAAATCCAGACCAACAAGCCGGTGATCATGGGCAGCCATGCCTGCGATGCCGCGATCAAAGCGCTCGGTGGTGCCAAGCGCATCAGTATCATCACGCCCTATATGCCCGTCGGCGACAATCAGGTCCGCCGCTTCTTTGAGGATTCAGGCTATGAGGTGGTGGCAATCAAGGGGCTGAAGTGCGCCAGCCCGATGCTGATTGCCCATGAAAGCGAGACCACGCTGAAGCGCGCCATCGAGGAAGTTGATGATCCGCAGGTCGATGCCATCATCCAGTGCGGCACCAATCTCGCCTTTGCCCGGGTGGCAGGCGTTGCGGAATTCTGGCTTGAAAAGCCGGTCATCGCAATCAACACCGCCACCTATTGGCATGCGCTGCGATCGCAGGGCATCATGGACCAGTTCGACGGCTTTGGCGCACTGATGGCGGATCACTGACCCATGGATTACCCCTATATTCCAATCAACGAACGTCAGCCGCTGCGTTGGCCGAACGGGGCGCACGTCGCACTGATCATGACGTTCAACCTGGAAACCTGGGATCTGACAAAGGACACCGACAAGGCCTATTATGCCGGTGGCCCGCCGATCCTGCCAGACGTCCTGCCGGGTCGGGTGCCGGATTTCCCGAACTTCACCTGGCGCGAATATGGACAGCGGGTCGGCATATGGCGGCTCTATGAGTTGTTCGACCAGATGGGTGCAAAGGCAAGCTGCACGACCAACGCGGTCACCTTCGACCGTCGCCGCGCCATGGTTCAGGCGGTACTCGACCGGGGTTGGGAACTGCTCGCACACAATTGGGAGCAGGGCGAACTGCTGAGTGACTATTCGGACGACCCGGCCAAGGAGCGGGAGATCGTGCTCCGGACGCTCGCGAAATATGAGGCGGAGACCGGCCGCAAGGCGCTTGGCTGGCTGTCATCGAGCCTACGGGGGACGTTGCAGACCGCTGATATCCTCGCTGAACAGGGCTGCCTGTTTTACTGCGACATCATGAATGACGATCAGCCCTATTTGCTGAACACACCATCCGGGCCGATCGTCTCGATCCCATACAGCAACGAGATCAACGACTTCACGCTGCTCACGCGCCGCAACTACACCACCGACCAGTTCCGCGATATCCTGATCGAGGAGCTTGATGTCCTGTACGCCGAAGGGGCAAGCAGCGGACGGATCATGAACGTCGGTCTGCATCCGCACGTGTCGGGGCGCGCGCACCGGGTCCGGGCCATCCGCGAATTCATCGAACATGCGCAATCCCTGCCTGGCGTCTGGTGGGCCACCCGCGAGGAAATCGCCCGGTTCTACCTTGCCAACCACCAAGCCCACATCCCGAACCAGCTGGGAGTCCGCTCATGAACGCGATGCTCAACACGTTTCAGCAAGCCGATCACCCGATCCTGCCAAAACCCGATCATGATGAAAATGCCCGCCAGGAGTTCACCAAGAGCCTCAAGGGCTTTGTCCAATCAGGCCTGCTTCCCGGTTTGGGCCCGGTCTTCAAATCACGCGCCGCCAAACGATTCAAACGCGACACCGGCCGGGAGCCGGCGAACCGACATGACATTCGCAAGGCGATGATCCCCGACCCCTATTTCCAGAACTATGCCGCGACCAATCGCATCGCACAGGAGCTGATCTGGGACAGCGTCATTGATACTATCGAGCGCCAGCTGCCGGAAATCGAGGCTCGTGCGTCCGCCCTGTCGGCTGGCAGTGCGGCTCCGCTGGAAACCAACGCAGAGTTTCCGACCCCGCGCTATGTCACCGCGCTCGACATCCACTGCATGCCGGGTGGCTATGCCGAGGCTGGGGCAGTTGCCGCTGGCGCACTTTATGATCGCGGTGTCTACCTCTATGCGATGGGCTATATGGGGCCGACCAACGACGACATGGGCCGGTCGGTTGCCAACTATGTCCGCCGCACGATGCCGGGCTTCGCGCCAACCCGCATTCTCGACATGGGCTGCACCGTCGGCCATTCGACCTTGCCCTACAAGGAGGCGTTCCCGGATGCCGAAGTCATCGGGATCGATGTGGCGGGGCCGCAAATCCGCTATGCGCATGCCCGCGCCGCGGGGCTTGGTCATGAGGTTGGCTTCCTGCAGCGCAATGCCGAAGCCACCGGATTTGAAGCTGGTAGCTTCGACCTGATTGTCAGCCATATCCTGCTGCATGAAACCAGCGGCAAGGCGATGCCGGCAATCATCCGCGAATGCCACCGCCTGCTCAAACCCGGCGGCATCATGATTCACGCCGACCTGCCGCCGTTTGACCTGATGGACCCGTTCACCCAGTTCATCCTCGACAATGAAACCTGGTTCAACAACGAGCCATTCTGGGGCGCGATGCGGGAGGTTGACCAGATCGCCCTTGCTAAATCGGTCGGCTTTGCCGAACCGCGCTTTGATACGGCTCCGATGGCGATCATGGAATTCGCCGCCGCGTCCGAAAGCTATACCGCAGAAGCCACCGAAACATTGGCCGACCGAGATTTCACCGCCGGCGAATATGCGCCAGGCGGTGGCTGGGAAGTCCTGATTGCGGTGAAATCATGAGCCTCAGACGCGATGCCCGCGGCAAGCGCCCGGATTTCTACGCCGATCCGGCGATGGATCAGGCGATGTCGATGATCCTCGTACTTGCCGAAGAGCTCAGCGTGATGCGCGACCGGTTGGACACGGTCGAACGGGTCGCAAGTGATGCCGGGCTGGGAGCAGCAATCGAGACCTATCAGCCACCGCAGGCCGTCCTTGAGGAACGCGAAGCCCGGCGTCAGGCCTTTCTTACGCGCCTGTACTATTTGGCCCGCAAGGACGCTGCCGAAGCAGCGGAAAACGATAGCGAAGCGCGCTACACTGCCACTCTTGACGACATCGCAAAAGGCTAGCCCATGGCGACCAACCTGCGCAACACCCCGTCGCTGCTTGAGGCGCTGTCCGCCACAGTCGGGCCGGACCATGTCCTGACGGATGAAGCGGAACGGCGCTTCCACGCGACCGATGTCTTCCACAGCCGCGAACTGCCCGATGCTGTCGTTCGCCCGGGGACGATTTCCGAACTGCAAGCCGTGGTCGTTGCCTGTGCGGCAGCCAGCGCGCCGATCATCGTACGGGGTGGCGGCGCCAGTTACACCGATGGCTATCTCCACAGCCGTCCTGGCGGTGTCACCATTGATACCAGCCGCCTCAAAGCCATCGACATCGATGAACATAATGCCATCGTCACGGTCGGCCCCGGCGTCACCTGGGCCGAGCTTTACGAAGCGTTGAAAGCACCGGGCTTGCGTACCCCGTTCTGGGGGCCATTCTCCGGTCTTGCCGCGACCATTTCGGGTTCGATGTCGCAAAACAGCATCAGCCACGGCCACGGGGTTTCCGCCGAATCCTTGCTGAACATCGAGGTCATCACTGGGACCGGTGAGCTGCTTTCGACCGGCAGCGCTGGCGGCGAGAATAGCGCGCCGTTTTTCCGCCATTTCGGCCCGGACCTTGCCGGACTGTTCACCGGCGACTGCGGGGCGCTTGGCGTGAAAGCCCGCATCACCCTGAAATTGATCCGCCGCCGCGAAGCGTTTGAAGCCGCCAGCTTCAGTTTCTCGAACTTCGACGCCATGCACGAAGCGATGCGCCTCATCGCCATTGAAGCCATTGATGACGAAAATTTTGGCCTCGACGCGACGCTCCAGCAGGGTCAGATCGGGCGTCAGGACGGCGTTGCTGCCAAGGCGGAAATCGCCATCAATGTCTTGAAGTCGGCCACCTCGCTCGCCAGTGGCGTCAAAAGCCTCGCCCGCATGGCGATCACCGGTGACCGCGAACTGAAGGCAGCGACCTATGCCGTCCACTATCTGACCGATGGTGTGGATCAAGCCGAAGCACGCGCCAAAATAGCTGCAATTAGGCGGATTGGCGCGGCCCACGGCGAGGAAATTGCCAACATCGTCCCGACGGTGGTGCGCGGCATGCCATTTGCCCCGCTGACCAATGCGCTCGGCCCGAAGGGGGAGCGCTGGGTGCCGATGCACACACTGCTGCCGCACGACCGGGTGCCAAGCTTCCACCGGGCGCTGGCCGCCTATTGGGCCGACAATCAGGCGGTCATGGATGCACACGGCATTTTCACCGGTGCGATGTTCATGGCGGTCAGCTCGACGGCGTTCGTCTATGAGCCGACATTCTACTGGCCCGATGCCCGTACGATCTTCCACGACCGGATGATACCCGCCGAGCATCTTGCGGGCCTTCCGGCCTACGCACCAAGCAGCGCCGCGCGCGCCGAAGTGGACCGGATGAAACATGATGTCATCGAGTTGATGCACAAACATGGCGGCGCACATCTGCAGATCGGCAAGGTATATCCACTGCTGCCGGGCCGCAATCCTGCCAGCGTCGCGCTGCTGCGCGCCATCAAGGCCGCGCTCGACCCGCAGAACATCATGAACCCGGGCGCGCTCGGGTTGTAGGGCGCGGGTTTCAGCTAAACGTCGCCCTTTTCGATCCCATCGATAGTCGCCCAATATCGGTCATCGGTCGCGCCTGCCTCAAGATCAGCGATCTCCTCCGACAGGATCGACAATACCCGGCCGATCATCGCTTCGCGTGCTGTCTCACGACGCTGACGGACGTCCAGCGGGGCAACATAGGTCTCGACAGCGCCGGGCTTCAACCAGCCCGCCTGCTCCCCGATGATTTCAAGTGTGTCGAAGCGGTCACGTAACACCGACACTTCGCGGGTTAGTGCCAGCACCATTGCGATCAGCCGGTCGATTGCTGGATCACCATGAAAGGCCGGTCGGGCACCAGATACATGTTTGGGGAGCGGTTTCATGCGGGTTTCCGGGCGAGGAGGACTGAAAAGCCGCGCTTTTTGGCGGCCGCTGAGGTGCCGGCAACCTTCTCATTGTTCTGGCTCTGCTGAATGACGGCAGCAGCAAGCACATCAAGCTCAATGTCCGCAGACTGAAAGCCGGCCGTCACGGCGGCCGCTTCCAGGTCGATCCGGCGGTACTGCCGCCAGAACGGCTCGTTGTTATAATAGGTCTCATTCTCCTGCAGGAACGTCGCGTACGGGTCGCTGTCATCGAACCGGGGCTGATCGATGTGCAGCATGACGCCGCCGGGACGCAGCAGGCGGTGGCATTCCGTCAGGATCGCCGGCAGGGCGCGGGTGCTGGTTTCGTGCAGCACGATGTGACTGGTGACCAGGTCAAAACTGGCATCGGCATAGGGGGTGTGTTCCGCATCGCCCTGCCGGAAATGCACCGGGATACCAAGCGATTCCGCCCGCCGGTGGCCATAGCGCAACAGCGCTGCCCCGCAGTCGAGGCCATGCAACACCGCAGCCGGATAGGCCGCCGCATAAGCCAAATTCGAATGTCCAACCCCGCAACCAACGTCGAGAATGTCGGCGGGCGCAAAGTCCGGCAACCGCGCCTTCAACCAGCGCGCCGCCAACTGGCCGACCCCATCATTCATCGGCCCCATCAGCCCTGACATGTAGAGATACACACCCCGGTCATAGACCGCGCCCGCCGCCTCATCCCCCGGGCCACGATCAGCGCAATAGCCGCCGGGCATGCAGTGAATGTCGATCGCCGAAATATATCGCGGCGGTGTGAAGTTGTCCGCGAGCGTCAGGCTGCCACCGGCGCATGGCGGGGTCACGGGTGGTGAGTCAGCGGCCTCGACCGGCGGGATCACGCTGGACCAGATCAGTTCCTGCGACGTTCGCCGTGCCGAGAGATAGAATTTATACCAACTGTCAGCCCCCATCGCGGTGCGAACCTGCGCAGGCGTTTCCGGCCGCTTGCCGTGGGTTCGGACGAAGGCTGGCGCAACGCGTTGGTCAAACACCGTGCGGTTGGCGGGCATCAATTCGCCGGTGACATGATTGCGAAGCGTGAACGCGAAATCCTGCGCCGCGCGGTCATCGTGCCCGCCCTTGATGAGTGCGACATGTTCAGCCTGATCGACGATGTTCTTCATGTCCCCGCTCCCGTCAGTGCCGCTGCTGCGATCCCGGCGAGTCTGCCAAGCCCGGTCGCGGTCAGCAATCCGTTCCCTGCAATATAGCCCGCCGCACCAGCGCCCGAAACGCCGCGCGCCGCCCCACCGCCAGCGAACAAGTTGGGCAACGCCGATCCATTTTCCCGCAAAACGCGAGCGCTTTCATCGACAACCAGGCCGCCCTGTGTGTGAAACAAGGCCCCGGTTACCCGGGCCGCCCGGTACGGCGCGGCAAGTGGCGGTTTGCCGGTGAAATCACGCCCGAACGGACAGCGCGCAAAGCCCAGGGTCATCGCCTCAACCTGCCCGATGGTCGCCGCAAGTGCACCTTGTTCAAGCCCGGTGCGTTCCGCCAGCTCTGCAACCGTCCCGGCCTCAATCACCGCACCGGCGCTGATGGCGTCACGATAGTCATCGAATCCCAGCATCAGCTGGTGCAGCCGATCATCAAAGATGCTGAAGGCGAGCCTGTCAGGCTGCGCGATGATCCTGGCTGCCTGCTCGGAATAGCCGAGCGCCTCGTTGGAAAAGCGAACCGCGGCGCGATTGACCTGAAACCCGCCCTCCATGATCAGCGGCCAAAGAATCGGAATTCCGTAGCCATGGGCCAGCCCACCATGCCCCTGATATGCGTCCATATCAGCGGTCGCGGCACCCAGCGCCTCGCCCCACACGATGGCGTCCCCCTTGTTGCCCGCGTGCCCGTGAAACACTGCGCCGCCAATTTCGGGAATATATTGCGCAACCATCGCCTCGTTGCCCCCAAACCCCGAGCAAGCCAGAATCAGCGCGCCGCATCCAATCGCCTCGCGGGCCCCGTCGGGCCGGATGACGATGACATGACTGATCTGCTCCGCGTCACTGACCACCAGATCGGCCGCAACTGCGGCGGTCAGTATGTCGACACCGGCAGTGCTGCACGCAGCCAGGAGGCCTGCCATCAACTCCTCCCCCGTCCGATTGGGTGTCCCCATCATCCGCATGGCGCTGTGGCCCGGATACAGAAAGCCCGTCACCAGGCTGAACGGTACCTTGTGCCGCTCTCGCAGCCACATGACGGTTGCCGCAGATTGGCCCGCCAGACGATCAACGACGGCGCGGTCGCCGCCCTTGGCTTTGGCGATAATGTCGCTCGCGAACAGGTCAGCACTGTCGGCGATCCCTGCTGCTGCCTGGTCGGCCGTCCCTGCCGCCGGTACCAGCCCGGTCGACATCGCCGTCGTGCCGCGCGGCGTCGCATCCCGCTCGATCACCAGCACCTCGGCACCATTGTCCCGCGCCGCGAGCGCTGCCGTTAGCCCGCAGGCACCGCCACCGATGACGACGACGGCGTAGGTGGCGACCGGCTCGGTGGGAGACTGGTGCAGAATTGCCATGACGCATCGATAGCGCGTTGTGTCGGTACCGCCGGGATTGCCGTCGCAATGTCCGCAGGGTGGAGGTTTGGCGCGTCGGCAACCGATCATCACCGTTGATCGTGGAGGGTGGAACCATGAGCGCACAAGCAGAATTCACCCGGGGCTGGCGGATCGTCGCAGGCGGAGCCATCGGCGCAGCCTTTTCGATATCCGCCCTGCCCTTTTATACCCTGGGGGTCTTCCTCAAGCCAATCGCGGCAGCGACGGGTTGGAGCCGGGAGGCAATCCAATGGGGTTTTGCGGTCCAGATGCTCGTGGTTCTTGCCGTCACCTGGGTCTGGGGCCTGGCGGTGGACCGCTATGGCGCGCGGCCGGTCGCTCTGATTTCGCAGGTTGGGCTAGCTGTCGGCTTGATGGCGCTGCCCATCGTCGCTGAACGTTTTGGCCCGGGTATCAGTGGCTGGTATTTGGGCTGGGCCACCGTCGCATTGTTCGGTGCGGGCACAGGTCAGGCAACCTGGACACGCGGCATCAGTGGCTGGTTCGACAAGGCGCGCGGCGCAGCACTCGGTTTGGCGCTGTTCGGGACCGGTATCGCTGCGGTGTTCGCGCCACCGATCGTCACCGCAATCATCGACGCCCGGGGCTGGTCGACGGGCTATTATGTGCTCGGCGCCTCGGTCATTGTGATTGGCATGCCGCTGGTTGCGCTGCTGTTTCACGACGCTCCACGGCCTCCGGCTGGTGCGCCCGACCTGCCGGGCGCCAGCCGCGACAACGCGCTGCGTGACCGACGCTTCTGGGTCATGCTGCTGGTCTTTTCCGCTGTCACGTTCGGGGTGGCGGGGATCATCCCCAACCTCGTGCCGCTGCTGACCGATCGCGGCCTCGATCCGGCAACCGCGGCGCTTTATGCCGGATTCACTGGCCTGTCGGTCATGGGTGGCCGGGTCGCAGCGGGCTTTCTGCTCGACCGGTTCTGGGCACCGCATGTCGCGGTAGGATTTCTGGCGTTTCCGGCAGCGGCGTGTTTTCTGCTGGCGGGATCAACGCTGCCGTCAGGGCCGGTAATCGGGCTGGCAGCAGCGCTCGTCGGTCTTGCAGCTGGCGCCGAGTTTGACCTGATCGCGTACATGGCCGGTCGCTATTTCGGTATGAAAAACTACGGCTTCATCTATGGCGTGCAGATTGCGGGCGTACTCGCGGCTACTGGCTTTGCGCCGCCGGTGTTCGGGCACATCCACGGCTTGTATGGCAGCTATGACCCGGCGCTGATCGGCGCCGGTGTCACGTTCCTCGTCGCACCGCTTTTCTTGCTGACGCTCGGGCGCTACCCGCGCTTTGAAGCGGACGCGGGTAGCTGAGGCATCGCGTCGGCTCGTCGGTTAGCGCGGCTTGAACCACGCCGGCAGCTGTGGCTCCGGTGCGCGGGGCACTGGCTGCCCGTCGGCAACCGGGGCTGGCGTCTGGGTCTTGGCGTAGAGTTCAAGACTGGACAGGCTCGGCTCTACCCATGTGTCGGGGGCTACCAGATATTTCGGATGATGTTTCTCGACATAATCCAGCGTCTTGCGGTCGATCCGGTTGATATCGTCATAGGCTCCCATGAACGTTGAATATTGGGCATGACCGGGCGTTGGCCCCATCAGCAACCACGGCAGCCACGGCGTCGTGCGGGACCAGGTGCCACCATATTCAACGCTGGTCTTTTTCCTGTTCTGCATGTCGGCCCAGTCGATCTGGTACAGAAACGTCTCGGTCACCTGGTTGAACGGCGACGCGTTCTCGCGCGGCCATTTCGCAGGCGGCAGGGAAGACGGGTAGAATAGGTTGATATGACTGAACAAGTTGAGGGTGGAGCCACGGCGTGACCAATCCATCACCAAAGGCTTCGGCGGTGGCGCGGCGCGATTGAGGCCGCCATAGCTTGGCGGGGTGGCGGCAAATTGGGTGATCGCCTGATTGAATGGATCATTGGTGATCGGCACCACCTTCACCGTTTCATTCAGATAGGGGTTGACCATCTCCTCAATGATCTCGCCGCTTTTCAGGTCGGTATACAGGCCGATCTCGCGGAGAACCTTGCGGTAGCCAATGCCACTTTCATGCGGGAGCAGCCGAGCACAGGACATCATGGTGAATCCGCAAATATCGCGGATTGCCTCCCCCGGCTGAACGCCCTGCACAAGTCCCTGCGCCCAGCCATATTTGGTTGATTTCATGTCGATGTTACCAAGCAGGCGGGCCCAGGCAGTCATGCTGCCGATCGATGTGGACAGATCGACCGCCTGCCCCTTGAGGCTAAGCGGATCGTCGCTGCGCATCTTGGCACCAGCGCTTTGGGCGACGAGTCCGGCGGCGGCCACACCGGTCAGGGCCAGAAAGTCACGACGTTCCATGCGGAATCTCCTCTACAACAGCGCCTCTTGGCCACCAGATGATCACTTCAATGCTTTGACAGCAAGGCAGTAGGCCCTAGTCTATCCATCAGCCGGATAGACAAATTTGGGAAAGGCTCGGCGATGGACGCACAGGCGAGCGTTGACCGTGACGGCAATGTCAGGGCGATCAGCCGTGGACTGGCCGTCCTGCAAGCCGTCAACCGTGGCGGATCGATCACGATGATGGAAATCTGCCGAAACGCGACCATTCCATACCCAACGGCCTGCCGGATCGTCCAGACGCTGATGGACGAAGGCATGATTGAGCGCGAACCGGCCCGCAAACGCTATCGCCCGACCGCCCTCGTCCGGACGCTCAGCTTTGGCTATCAGGAGGACGGTGACCTGGTCGCGGTGGCGCGGCCGCATATCGTGGCGCTCACCAACCGCCTGTCATGGCCGGTCGCCATCGCGACCCGGGTCGGTCCGGTCATGATGGTCCGCGATTCAACCCACAAGCTGACCAGTCTGACGCTGCACAATTATGCGCCGGGCTTTACGTTGCCGATCATCGAATGTTCGACGGGCAAGGCCTACCTCGCGTTCTGCGACGAGGACGAGCGCAATTTGGTGTTGCAGGGCATGCGGCAAATGGACGGCCCTGCCGAACGGATGGCACTGCTGCTAACCAGCCAGGGGCGGATGTTGCAGGACATTCGCGCCCGCGGTTTTGCGACCCAGGCGCGCAACACCTACACCGCAACACCCGGCAAGACCTCATCAATCGCCGTTCCCCTCCGCCAGCACGACCGGGTCATGGGAGCGCTGACGCTGATTTTCTTCGCCTCGGCAGTCAGCATGAAGGAGGCGGAGGCGCGCTTTGTCGCCGCACTGCAAGAAACCGCCAGCGCGATCGCCGCCGACCTTGGTGCGATCCAGCAAGTGTCCACTTGACGGATAGTCCGTTCGATTTTGCGGATGGCGCGTCGCATCCCTGACAGATTTGATTCGTGTCGGGTGAGGGACGGGGACTTCCCCCCACACCACGGACAGGGATTCAAGGGGGGTTATGATGAGCAGCCGGATAGCCATTCGTTACACCGTCAGCGCATTGGCGCTGATCGTCGGAACCACGTCGGTCCAGGCCCAGACGTCGCCCCAGACGGCCGCCGCCGCCGCTGAGGCGGTCGAGGAAGGCAATTCCATCGTCGTCACGGCTCGACGCATCAACGAGCGGCTTCAGGATGTCCCGCTCGCGGTCAGCGTAATCTCGGGCGAAGACCTTGAACGTCAACGCCTCGATGACTTGAGCGATGTTGCCGACAAGACTGTCGGCTTTACCTTTGAGACATTCACCGGCCCGCTCGCCCAGCCATCCATTCGCGGCCAGACCAATCTTCGCGTGACGTCGCCGGTCCAGAATGTGGCGACAAACTTGAATGGGCTCTATCTGCAGCGGGGCTATTTCGTCGATCAGGGATTACTTGATCTTGAGCGCGTTGAGGTCATCAAGGGCCCGCAGTCGGCGCTCTATGGGCGCAACGCGTTTGCAGGCGCGATCAGCCTTATTGCACGCGGAGCCAATGTGGACCGTGATTTGTCGGGTCGTGTTTCCGGCACCATCGGTAGCGACGAGCGCTATGACGGAAAGGGCAGCATTCACCTGCCTCTCATTCCGGGCACCCTCGCTGTTTTCGCTGCTGCCGGCTATTCAAAATTTGATGGCACATGGGAAAACAGTCATCCGCTGGCCAATAGTGCCGGTGCGGCCACGAAGGGTAAATCAGGAGGCTATCGGAAGGAGGCCTATCAGCTGGGCGCGCAGTTGAAACTGGCGGAATCCATTACCCTTGATGGTCTCTATGTACACACGAACCGAAGCTTGGAGCAAAACCCAGCATATACTCTGTCGACGATTGGGGCGACTGCGCAATTCAATACGCTTAATGCCAGCCCGACTGGAACCGGGGCGGCTGGCACACTTGCGGGCCGCCAAAACCGACTTTTCGTCGGTGAGTTGTTGCCGACTGTAACGAACGTCGCGGGTGAAACGCGCCTTCCGGGGATCGTGCTTGATCCACGAGCGTTCGGCCTTCGCGGCCCGAGTGATATTTTTATCGGCAAGGCAAAGCTTGATACCGGCGGTCCGATTACATTTCAGCTAAGCTACGGCCATACATCCGCAAACATTTCGGCACGGGGCTCGTCGCCGCGCGACCCGCTGTTTTCAACCGTCGCGTTCGGTGCCAACTTGGGAATCATATTCGACTCGTCGGGTACAGGTTCGAAATTCAAAAGCAATAGTTATGAGGGGCGCGCCGATTTT